>NZ_NRHC01000037.1 GCF_003585885.1 Psittacicella hinzii
AACCACTCGACCATTCCTCCAGAATTCTGGACGCAAAACAAAAATAAAAAAGTGGCGGAGGAAGTGAGATTCGAACTCACGGATGGCTACAAACCATCGCCGGTTTTCAAGACCGGTGCCTTAAACCACTCGACCATTCCTCCGGATTATTTTTTTGTTTTACTGTAATCAACGAGTGCTATTATAAACAATTAATAAATCTTTGTAAACACTTTTTTAGAAAAAATTTAAAAATTCTTAGCAATTACTTGATTTTTATTTAAAATAAATTTGCAATTTTTTGCTACAAATTGACTTTAAAAACTTCCGCAGCTGTAAAATTATTATCTATTTTTTCAGTTTTAAGGTATAATTTTCTTTTTACCTGAGTAGATTTACAACTTAATTTTGATATGACAGAAAAGAAATCAACCTTACATCAAAATGCCAATAATAAAGGCTTTATATATCTTCAAGCCGGAGCTTTAAAAGGCAAAAAACTCGAAGTTATTATGAGTCCGGGTCTTAGACCAATTGGCTCACGTGTAAAAGATGTCTTCTTTAACTGGATACAATTTGAAATTAAAGGACGAAAAGTTTTAGACTTATTTGCAGGGTCTGGTGCTTTAGGTTTTGAAGCTCTATCAAGAGGCTGTAGTAGCTTACAAATGTATGAGTTTAGTAAAAAAGTCTACGATCGTTTAATTCTAAATTATCGTAGTCTAAATCTAGCTTCTCTAACTAAAGCCTACGGCATATCTCCACAAGTAAAAATTAATATGGCTGACTCTTACTCTTTGGTTAAAAAACCATCTGCAGTTAGCTACGATTTAGTTTTTCTTGATCCTCCTTTTATGCAAGAGCATGAACTTGAAGTTTTAACAGATTTAGCAAATAATCACTTTTTAGATGAGCAAGCTTTAATTTTCTTACAACTTGATGGCGCCTATAATGGTCTTTTAGATAATTTAGATCCTCGCTTTAAAGTTTTAAAAGAAAAGAAAATTGGGAATGTCTTTATCTATCTCTTAACTTACTCAGTTGAAAAAAATAAAACTTTCACTTTGATAGATGAATATCAAATTATTTAGTTAGTTTTCGCTTAACTAAGTTATTTAATAATTTAGTAGCAACTTCTCAATGGTCTGTCGTGATGGCAAATAAAAAACCAGATTTTTATGATCAACGTTTTTCTGTAGCTCCAATGTTAGATTGGACTACAAGACACTGTCGAGTATTTCATCGTAGTTTAACTAAGCGTGCAATCCTCTACAGTGAAATGGTTACTACCGGAGCAATTCTCTTTAGTAAAAATGATTACCTTTTCTTCCGTCCAGAACACGAAGGTAAAGTTATTTTACAACTAGGAGGTTCTGAGGTTGAACATTTTGCTCAAGTTGGTAAATACTTACAAAAAAATAAAAATAAATATCCATACTATGGAGTTAATATTAATGTAGGTTGCCCTTCGCCTCGCGTTTCAAGTGGCAACTTTGGCGCTTGCTTAATGCAAGAGCCTGAATTAGTTGCACAATGTATTGACGCTTTTTCAACCTACTGTGATATTCCGGTTTCTGTAAAGACTCGTATTGGTATTGATGATATTGAAACTTTTGAATTCCTTGAAGACTTCATTCTTCCCCAAGTGGAAGCTGGAGTAAAAGATTTTACTATCCATGCTCGTAAAGCTTACCTTCAAGGCTTATCTCCAAAAGAAAATCGTGAAGTTCCTCCATTAAATTATCAACGAGTGTATGATTTAAAAGGAGAATATCCTGATTTAAATATCACTATCAATGGGGGCGTAAATAGTTTAAAAGAAGCGCTTGAGCACCTTAAATATGTTGATGGTGTTATGATGGGGCGTGAAGCCTTTAATAACCCTATGACTCTTTTAGGCGTAGACGCAATTCTTTTTGATGACTATAAAAACCCTTTCTCAAAATACAATCGTATTTTTGATGATAGTTTTACTACTGATAAAGAGTATATTTTAAATCCTGAAAAAGTAAACTTCTATACAAATACTTATTCAGGCTTTGAAAACCGTTTAAAACAATCGGTTGCCGGTGGCTTTGATGTAATGGGGTCTTATAATCCGTTAATTGAAAAAATGGATTTCCTCCTTGCTGAAATCTCTGACTTTGGCGATAAACGTTTCTCATCAGCGCTTGAAGAAAAACGTCAATTTGCTTTTGAAACCTTACATAACCCACGTGAATATAGAGCACATGCTCCTAAATCAGAAATAACTGAAGTAGCGCGCTTTAAACGTGCACAACAGTTAGCTGCTGGTTTAGCAATGTTTGAAGCTGTTGACTCTTTACGTGATTATTGGAAAGAAGAATATGCTAGAGGTGTAAGTATTATTCACCTTTTCAAACCTATCTTAGGGGCTTTCAATGGTTTCCCAGGTGCTCGTCAATTTAGACGTTATCTTTCAGATAACGGTTGTCGTGCAGATTCAAGTATAGATGTTTTACTTTACAGTATTGATTTAATGTATGACAAATACATGCAATACGTTGAAAGTTCAGCAGAACTATAATCTTATTTCTTACACCTAAGCCTTAAGGTTTAGGTGTTCTTTTTCTTTTTGTCCCATTAATGGAATTTTATCTATGACCCATCATTTTTTCATTAGCTGTCAAATCGGTTTTGAAGAGATGGTTAAAAATGAACTTGTTCATTTACTCTTAGCAAAAAGTCAACTTCTGGATCCAACAGCAGATCCTATTCCAGTTAGCTGGAATCATCAGGCTTATCAAACAACTAATTCATTAATTGAACAGCATGACATAAAAATAAAAGTTGGTGGCGTAAGCGCAAAACTTGAACTTTACCAAGCCTATCAATTTATTTTATGGTCACGTATTGCTTCACGTACTTTATTAGTTTTAAATTCAACTTATGTTGAGCAAGAGTTTGACCTTTACAACGCTGTCTATAGCCAAAATTGGTTAAATATCTTACATTCTGACTTTAGCTTTAAAGTTAACTTCAATGGTTCTAATCAGTTTCTTAAAAATACACAATTTTCAGCATTACGTGTAAAAGATGCTATTGTTGATTATTATCAAAATAAAAACTTACCACGTCCAAATGTTGATACTGAAGAGCCTGATGTCCTAATTGATTGTCGCTTACATAACAATCAATTACAAATTGCTTTAGACCTAACCGGAAGCATGAATAAGAGATACCGTAGTCGTGCTGGCTTTGCTCCGATGAAAGAAACTCTTGCCGCTAATTTAATTTTACGTTCAGGTTGGGATAAAACTAGTCCTGTATATAATCCAATGTGTGGTTCTGGAGTACTCGCAATTGAAGCTTGTTTAATTGCTTTAAATATCGCTCCTGGTTTATATTGTAATCACCATCTTGATTACTGGGTTGGTCATGATCTTGATACTTGGATTAAGATTAATAAGCAAGCTAAAGCTTCACGTGTTATCCCAAAAGATTTTAAAGTTTATGCTTCGGATAACGATAGAACAGTACTTATTGTTGCTAAGCAAAACGCAGAAGCTGTTGGGGTAGAAGATTATATTGAATTCACTAACTGTGAAGTTAATGATTTAGAGCGTCAAGAGCAAAGCTCTACAGGTTTAGTAATTGTAAACCCTCCATATGGGGTACGTCTTTCTAATGAGAGAGCTCTTTACAATACTTACCATACTTTAGGCAGTAGATTAAAATCTCTTTTCCCTGGCTGGATTGCGGGCGTTATCTCTTCTTCAAGTAAATTACTTGATGTAATGGGTTTAAGTGCTAATCGAAAATGGAATATAAAAAATTCTAACCTTGAGTGTCAATATAGAGTTTACTCTATTAATACTAAAGAAAAAGCTCCTAGCAAAGTAGAGATTGATGATAATGCTCAAGCTCTATACAATCGTTTAAATAAAAACGCTTCACGCCTTAAGAGCTACTTAACTCGTAATAAAGTTGAGAACTATCGCCTCTATGACGCTGATATCCCTGAATATAACGTAGCAGTAGATGTGTATACCGATATTGAAGACAACAAAAAATACTATGTTGTTCAGGAATATGCTGCCAATAAAAACATTCCTCTTCATAAAGCGGTTAAGCGTAGTTTACAAGCTTTAGCTATGGTACAAAAGTACGCTGAAGATCAAGTAAAAGGTCAATACCAACCTATGGTAATTGATAAACTACGTGAACGCCAAAAAGGTGATGCACAGTATAATCGTATTCGCAAAGAGGGCTTAGAGTTCTTAATTGATGAATATGGTTGTAAATTTAAAGTAAACTTATCTGATTACATTGATACTGGTATTTTCTTAGATAACCGTGAGTTAAGATACTTCTTACGTTCTTTAGTTATCCCTAACAAAACTAAATTCTTAAACTTATTTAGTTACACTTCAACTGCAACCATGCATGTAATTAAAGCACAAGCTGCATTTACTAAATCTGTTGATATGAGTAATAATTACTGCTTATGGTCAGCTAAAAACTTTAAGCTAAATAATATTCGTCCAGACAATCATAAAATTGTTCAGGCTGATGTTTTAGCTTGGTTAGAAGCTGCACAAACTAATAACCAAGAATGTAATAATTACAATTTAATTTTCTGCGATCCACCTACTTTCTCAAATAGTAAACGTATGGATGGTACCTTTGATGTTCAGAGAGATCACATTCCATTAATCGAGAAAATTGCTAAACTGCTAACCTCTCAAGGTCAACTTGTTTTTTGTAATAACAAACGTGGCTTTAAACTTGATAATCAAGCTTTAGAAGATTTAGGTCTTATTGCCCAAGATATTACACAAAAGACTATGCCTAAAGACTTTGAAGGTAGTAAAATTCACCAAGCTTGGTTAATTAAGAAAAAAATCTAAGGACTTTTATGTTTACAGGAATAGTTCAAGAAGTAGGGACAATCTATTCTCTAGAAGATAAAGAAAATGCTCGTTCATACAGCGTAAAGCTACCTTTACTTTTTTGCCAAGGTATTAATATTGGCGATTCTGTAGCTAATAATGGTTGTTGTTTAACAGTTGTTAAATATCAATTCTTTCATTTAGGCGTAGAAATTAGTCCAGCACAATTAGCTAATTTACAAGAAGTTGCAAATTGTGATGACTCTTATGCACTTTTACACTTTGATCTAATTAGTACAACTTTAGCGCTAACTAATCTAAGCGATCTTCAAGTCGGATCACAAGTAAATATTGAGCGTAGCTTTAAAGTAGGTGCTGAAGTTGGTGGACATATTATGTCAGGTCATATTGACCAGAAACTCAAAGTAGTAAATGTAATAAATGAAAATAACATTTACCAAGTAGAGTTTGCTTTACCAGAGAAATTAAAACCATTTGTTATGGACAAAGGTTTTATTGGTATAGATGGTATGAGTTTAACTGTAAGTTCACTTACAGAAAAAGGTTTTACGGTTAACTTAATCCCAGAAACCTTAGCAAAAACTACAATTGCTCAACGTCAAGTTGGAGACTTTGTTAACTGTGAAATCGATAACAACACCAAAGTTATTGTAACTACCGTTAATAATTATTTAAAAAACTTGAACCTACAAGTTAATTAAACTAAAAGAGGCAACCTTTAAGGGTTGCCTCTTTTAAGTACTTAATAATTTATGCTAAAGGATATTACGACTATAGTAGTCTTCAAGTTCTATATTTGTCATACTAGCAATGTAATCGCAAATAAATCTATCTCTTTGCGCTTGACTAGGAAGCTGTAAATATGCGTCTTTGCTTCGACCTAGTAAGTAGACATTTTCTTTTATCTCAGCAAAGCATCGATTGATAATATTACACCCACGATTATTTACCCCGCGAATGTTTAAAGAACAGATTGCAATTTTATACTCTAGTTCTTTAAAGAACTCATAAATTACGTAGATCTCAGGACAAATATAAGCTTCAAGATCAAGTAATGGCTCGCTAAATTCATTTTTACGACGTACTTCTACGTGACAAGTTAAAGAGTTAACAAAATCAGAATAAGCTTTACGTCGGATAATTGTATCTTTACTAAAAAGATTATCCTCAAAGTTCTCCTTAATAAAAGCATGTTTTACTAACAGAGCAAAAGCTTCCTCAAGTTGTTCTCTCTTCGAGAACGTACTTCTTAGATTATCCCAATCCTCACGCTCAATTACTTGAATATTTACCGCATCTTCAAGATCATGGACAGCATAAGCAATGTTATCAGCTAACTCCATAATCGAACAATCAAAGCTTTTATGTAGAGTACGTGGTCGGTTATTTATCACTTCGACTCTCGTAAATCTTTCACGATCTTCTGGTGATAATGGTGCAAGCACCCAATTAAACGCTTCAACGTCGTCTTGGTAAATTCCTTTAATAACTCTAAAGCTTTTATCTTGCTTTAACTGTTCTGCATTATATCCCTCTGGAAATTCTGCAAATACATGAGGATATTTTATTACTCCCAGCAATGCTCGTCTTGTTAAATCCAAACCAAACTCTTTTGAATAATTTGCGAGACGTGTAAGTATTCTAAAGGTTTGAGCATTTCCTTCAAAGCCACCACTTTCATACATTAAACGACATAGTGCATCCTCTCCAGAATGACCAAAAGGCGAATGACCTATGTCATGAGTTAAACAAATAGATTCCATTAAAGCATCAGATGCCAAATTTTGTGTTATTAATTCACAATCTTCTTGGCTTGCTTCTCTAAAACTTTGCTTACAAAGCTTATCTAACTCTGAATAGTTTCTTCTTGCCGGATCATATTTTGCTTGAATAAAGCGTAATAAACCATTTGAAATTTGACTTACTTCAAGAGTATGCGTTAATCTCGTATGGGTTTTATCTGAATCCTCAATATTAAATAGTTGAGTTTTATGCTGTAGACTACGGAAACTATTGCTGTGGATTATACGCGCTCTATCTCGCTCATACTCTGTTCGTATTTGCAAAGTATTTGAACTTTGCACCTCTTTACCTTGCGCTGAACGACGCTCTAACCAATGTTTGTGCATTCTAACCTCTAAAGAACATTATTTAATCTTGTAGTTAAATTTAAGGCTTACTATAAATTTATAGTAAGCCTCAAATTTATTTATCTGAAATAGAACTTAACTGCACATTAAACTGCAATGTTGTTCCTTGACGATTTACACGTAATACTATATTAGAGCCTAATGGTAAACTACTAATACGACTAAAGAATTCGTTTACTTGGCTAAGTGGTTTACCGTTTAAGCTAATAACTCTATCACCAAGACGCACCCCTGCTTTATATGCAGGACCATCTGGATCAATATAGCTTACTACTAAGTAGTTGATATTATTAACATCAGTCATTAAAGTAGTCTGAATACCTACATAAGGGTGTTCAGCATAACCTTTTTGAATGATCTGATTCATAATGCCTAAAGCTTCATTTGTTGGTACAGCAAAACCTAGACCTGATACTTGCTGACCATAAGCTTGGTTTACAATCAGAGTATTAATACCAATTAAATTACCTTCGATATCAATTAAAGCACCACCAGAGTTACCCATGTTTAGAGCAACGTCAGTCTGGATTAGGTCTTGATAACCAACTTTATCAACTGTTGATCTCCCAACCCCTGAGATGATACCCATAGTTGCTGATTGACCCAAGTTTAAAGGATTACCTAATGCAATCACAACATCACCAACTTTTACATTATTGGTGTTGACATTTGTAATTGGTTTAAGAGTAGCATAGTTATTTGAAATAATTTTTAACACTGCTAAGTCTGTTAAAGTATCTCTACCAATTAATCTAGCACGGTAAACTGTTCCATCAACTAAAGTTATAGCAAAATCCGTAGCGTCAGCAACTACGTGATTGTTGGTAAGAACATATCCATCTTGAGACATGATCACCCCAGAACCATAAATATTTACTGTATCATTACGGTTTTGCAATTGAGCATACACGTTAACAACAGAAGGTGAAACCTTTGCAATTGCAAGGCTAAACGAAATAGATCTATCTCGTAATTCTGACTCAGGAATGTGTGAGTTCACACTTTCTACTTTAGGTTCTAGATAACTTGGAAGATCTGCTATAACTTTGATTGGAGTTTGTTCCACTACAGCAGATGGTTTATTACTGATTAATTTGTAGATATACACTAGAGAGAAAGCACTAGCTATTCCTAAAACTAAAAATGCTAAAAATGTTATTGCTGTCTTGAGTGTATGCATATTAGATTTCTATTATAATCGCTTATACCTTAATTACTAACGCTTAGGTTAGCAAATTGCTAAGAAAAAACTTATAAATTTCTAGAAAGATTATCTTCTTAATAGCCCATTATACTACAGTTTATCCGATTTTTATTAATCTACCTAATAAAAATTATAACTTTTTTATGAAAAATTTTAGTCATAAAAGTAAGCAGGCTAATTTTACTTATTTAAAGTGCCTTTTCTTTAAATTTCTTAGGATAACCTTTATTCTTTTGACGATCTTTACGGTTTTTTACTTTAGGTTTTTCAGTTTTAGCGGTTTTCTTACTTTTATCTTTAATTTTAACCTTTGCAGAGCCCTTTAAAGCATCTGGACTTACAGAAGTAGTTGGTTCTAAACCTGGGAAAACCTTAGCACTAATTACTACTTTCATAAAGCGCATAGCTTTACCTAAGTATTTATAATCGTGAGCTTGTACTAAACTAATCGCAATCCCTTTTTTACCAAATCTTGCTGTACGTCCAACACGGTGCATAAATGTAGCTCCGTCATATGGCATATCATAGTTTATAACGGCTTTAACATTTTCGATGTCAATACCACGAGCTAATAAATCTGTAGTTACCAGAAGATTTACTTTACCGCTCTTAAATAAACCTAAAGCTCTCTCACGCTCTTCTTTAGACATTTCCCCGTAAATACCTGTAGCTCTTAAGCCCATTTTACGATTCATTAAGAACTTAGTTAAAGGTTGTACGGTGTCTGCTTTACGAACAAAGATAATCACTTTATCTAAGTTAGCTTCTTGTAAGATGCTAGCTAGCAATTCTTTCTTATGTTCAATATTATCAGCATGATAGTAATATTGAGTTAGAGTATTTTTCTCAGCTCTAGAATGTGAGCCTTTTACTGTAATTGGATTATTTAAAGCAATTTTACTAAATAAATCTACAACTTTTTGTTCAAGAGTTGCACTTACTAAAACAGTATTCTCACGTCCAATTAGATGCTGATTAATTTTAAAAATATCTTCACCAGCACCCATTTCTAGTAAACGGTCAGCTTCATCAAGAATTAATAATGAAACTCCAGTTAAGTCAATGTCTCCATTAACACTTAGTTGTTTTACTAAACGTCCAGGAGTTGTAATTACTAACTGATGATTTGCAAATACTTCGTAAGCCTCTTCATTACTTTTTTTACCTTCTTGGTTATTAATATCACCAATAAAAGTAGCAACTTTATAGTAAGTATTTGCTAGTAGTTGTTTTGCTAAAGTTTCAATTTGTAAAACTAAGTCGCGTGTTGGTGCAACCACTAATACATTGCACTTTTGTTCTTTAGTTAGAGGAGTTGCTAAAAGTCTTTCTACTGCAGGAATTAAGTAAGCTAAAGTTTTACCTGTACCAGTCTCTGCTGAGATTAAAACATCATTGCCCTCAACAATTAAAGAAATTGCTTTAGCTTGAATATCTGTTGCTCTGAAATAATTATTTGCGTAGAGATTTTTAGTTAACTTCTCTGGTAAGAAAAAGTTGGCAAAATCACGATCAACTTCACCTAAAGCTTGACGTTCTGCCTTTTCTTTAGCCTTCTCTTTCTTTTTCTCAACAACTAACTCTAGAAGTTTTTTGTCTAGTTTTGGTTGTTTAAATTTTTTCTTTTTCTTTGCAGTTGATAAAGAAGAGTTTTTTTCATCTTTTTCTTCTTTAGTTACTGAAGAAATAATATCTTGTACGTTTACCATGTGAGTAAAAAATGAAGAAGAACCCTCATATTAAAAAACGAGGGCTCTTGGAATTTAATTAGAATGGTTTACGACCTCGTCCAAACATATTAGCTAAGCCACCTAAACCACCTTGTCCCATTAGTTTCATTAAGCTACTTAAACCACCATTTGAGAACATAGATTGTAGTTTTTTCATTTGCTCAAACTGAGTTAACAGCTTGTTGATTTCACTAACAGGTTGGCCACAACCTTTTGCAATACGTAACTTACGAGAATTTTTAATAATTTTTGGATTACGTCTTTCTTCAGGAGTCATAGATTGAATAATCGCACGACTAATTCTTGTTTTATTATTAATTTCGTCTTCGTTGATATCAATCTGATTTTGTAATGCTTTAGCACCTGGAAGTGAAGAAAGCATTGAAGAAACGCCACCCATCTTATCCATCATCTCGGTTTGCTCTAAGAAATCTTCTAAATCAAACTCTTTTTTGTTGTTTAGAAGTTTACGTGAGCGTTCCATTTGCTCTTCGGTAACTTCGTTTTGTAATTTTTCAATATAAGTGATCATGTCACCCATATCTAAAATACGATTCGCAATACGATCTGGATGGAATGCTTCTAAGGCATCAGTTTTCTCACCAACCCCTAAGAATTTAATAGGTTTACCAGTGATTTGACGAATTGATAAAGCAGCACCACCACGAACATCACCATCTAACTTAGTTAAGATAACCCCTGTTAAAGGTAAAGCTTCGTTAAATGCTTTTGCCGTATTTGCAGCATCCTGACCTGTCATAGCATCAACTGTAAATAATGTCTCGATAGGTTTAATTGCCGCGTGAATAGCTTTAATTTCGTCCATCATTGTCTCATCTACGTGTAAACGACCCGCAGTATCGACAATTAATACATCGTAATAACCTTTTTTAGCTTCTTGTAAAGCTGCAGTAGCAATGTCTACTGGATTTTGTCCCACTTGAGATGGGAAAAAGCTAACATCTACAGCAGAAGCTAGAGTTTCTAATTGTTGAATCGCTGCTGGACGGTAAACGTCGGCAGATACAACTAAAACTTTTTTCTTATTCTGTTTTAAGAATTTTGCTAATTTAGCTACAGAGGTAGTTTTACCCGCACCTTGTAAACCTGCCATTAAAACAACAGCTGGTGGTTGCGTACGTAAGTTTAACTCTTCGTTTTTATCACCCATAGCTTTAATCAAGCTCTTATGGATAATATCAATAAAAGCTTGTTCTGGGTTTAAACGAGGGTTTACTTTAGTACCAATAGCTTCTTCTTTTACTTGATCTAAGAAAGATCTTACTACAGGTAAAGCTACATCGGCTTCAATTAAAGCACGACGTACTTCTGAAAGAGCGTCTGCAATATTGTCTTCACTTAAAGTACTTTTACCTGTTAAACTTTTAAATGCTTGTTGTAACCTATTCGTTAAATTATCAAACATGAAAATTCCTTTTAGTTTTTGAGTGAGTAGTTTGCTTGGTAGAGTAGCTAAGGACAATCTGCAAACTCAAAAAATTTTACTAGACAATTATACCATATTTATCACTGAAAATCGTCTATATATCGAGTTTATCCTTAGTAAATTGTCGATAAAATCAAACTTTTACTCTTCTTATCTCAACCGCTTAATATGGACTACATTTCTTCAGCTTCACATCAAAAACAGGATATGAAAAAACTTTCACGATGAGTAAATTCATGGTAGTAAATTTATTAGAAAATAGAGGCATTGATTTTTAACAAGCTATCGATAGTTGTTGCTAATAAGCCTAGGATATTTTTGTTACTTAGCAATCAGAAAAAATGTTACTAAATTGCTAACAGAATAAAAGATTTAGGTTACAAAGCATTTTAAAACACCCTAAAAAACAAAGGTATAAAGCAAAATATGCTATAAGTAATTTTCCTAAAAAGCCCTAGATGTTATATAATAAGGGGTAAAGTTTTATAAACTAGAGAATACAGCTACAATGCCTTTTCAACGTAAAAAAAGCATTTATGACCGATTAGGAATTCGAGCTTATGTTATTAACAATGAGGAGTTATTGGAAATGCCTACCCATAAGATAGCTTTTATAAGTAGAGATGATAATCCTCAGGCTAGAGATGTAATTAAACAGCTTTTTAAAGGCAAACCTAATCTATACTTTAATAATTTAAATGAATTTCGAGCTTACGCTCAACAAAATCCGCAATATATCTATGATATCTTGCAACATAATACTCTAAGCTCAGTATTAGATCCAAACGAATATAACCAAGAAAAAGATACTATAAAGATTGGTTTTTATCTTATCTTTGATGCTTGGGAATTTGTCCATGATCAGGCTTCACTTATCCATATTACCCAGATGATTAAATATCATCTTGATGGTAAAGATGTTAGTATCCCCCAATTAATTGAACGTACGACTAGCATGGAGCATGATGCCGAAGTCGAAAAAGAAGCGGAAGAGAAAAACATTGATGTTTATGTCCTTTGCGAGTCTGGACAATTTAGATCAAGTTTAGAAAATAACATTATTCAAGCTCTAACAGCTGCTTGTGGTGATGAAGTAAGTTTTACTTTAAAAGAACCAGTTATTCGTCCACAAATACCACAAGTTGGGACTAATAACGATAAGCAAAATACTCTTTTAATTAACTTAACAGAAGCTCCTTTTGCTTTCCCACAAGTTCTACCAAATCCATTTGGTTATGTGCATGTAAATGAACAATTCTTTGCGAGCCCTGAAAAAATTGATTTCTTAACCCAACAGATGCTAGCAACCCTTGAGATCTTTACTCAAACTAACCAAAAATTTAATCCTTTAAAATTTATTCTTCCAGAGCTAATGCCTCTGTATCAACAACCTTTTGATTTAACAGTTTGGAATAATATGGCAGCGCTTAGTCCTGAAATGGAAAAACTCGTTACTACATTTAATGAGAACAAAGCTCCTCATCAAGAAAAAATCAATGTTTTAGATCCTGAAAATAAAGAAATCGTTCTAGTATTTTTAGGTACAGATGGACATGATGATCCTGAAGATTTTGTTTCACGTTTAAGCAAATTCTTTGGTGCTTTCTCTGCTAAATGCTTTAATAGAGTAGAAGAATTCTTTGACCAGCAAAAACTTTTTGACGATAACAAAGAAGTAACTTTCTGCTTCCTTGATTTTAGTAACAACGCATTTGAAAACTGTAATGGACGTGTAAAATGTGGTTTCTACGTTCACTTAGCTGATTGGAAACAAGTTAAACAAAAGAGCGTTTACAATATGTTTGTAATCTTTAAAGACTTGGTCAGCCGCGGTTTCTTAGGTCATTACATTAACTATAAATATCTCTAACAAAAAGTATGAATCTTGAAATTAATTTATTAAGTGACAAACAAAAAGCAATTATGGCTTACTTTGTTGGTAAAGTAGCTAATGCTGATGGTAACATTAACCAAAATGAAGGCAAGTACTTCTTATTAATTCATAACCTTCTAAAAAATGATTACAAACTTACAGAAGATCCTTATGATTTAATTAAAGCTGAATTTACTAATGACCATCATGTTTTTAACTTACTAAGTATTTTATTAACAACGGCGTTAGTTGATAACAATATTCACGCAAGTGAATTAGCGATTATCAAACGTATTGCTGACATCTTAGAAATTAGTGATGAAAAGTTAACGCAAATTACTTTATGGTCACAAAGAGAAGCTATTCAGCTAAATGAATACTTTAATTTTAAACTATAGTTAATTTACCCTTCAACTTTAAACTATAGATACAATAAAAAAGTCAAAAGTTCAAAATTTTAAGGTTTTGAGCTTTTGACTTTTTTACGTTCTGCAATACATAAAAGAACTCCCCAAGATTGTATCTTGAGGAGTCTTTTCTTTCGAATACTATTAAATTAAATTTATTAAATGCGTGTAATCTAAGGGATTAAACGTTTAAAGATTTTTCAACAACACGTACTAAATCAAAAGCTTTAGTTTTTGATAAAGGACGAGATTGTTTAATCTCTACTAAATCACCTTCTTTAGCAGCATTAGCTTCATCGTGAACGTGAAGTTTAGTTGTTTTACGAACATATTTACCGTAGATTGGGTGTTTAACGCGACGTTCAACAGCAACTACGATAGTTTTGTCCATTTTATCGCTCAGAACACGACCTTGTAGAGTACGAACTTGTTTAGTCATTACTTACCAGCCTTGTTTTGTTGAGTTAATAAACGTGCAACTTCACGGCGAGCTTTTTTAACTAGGTGTGTTTTCTCTAGTTGTCTAGATTTAACTTGTTGACGAAGTGCAAATAATTCACTTCTAGCTAGAACTAGCTTTTCATTTAATTCTAATTCACTCATTTTAATTACATTACCGTTTTAGTTACAAATGTAGTTTTGAAAGGAAGTTTCGCTTGAGCCTTACCAAAAGCTTCACGTGCTAATTCTTCAGATACTCCACCAATTTCGTAAAGAACTTTACCTGGTTGGATTAGAGCTACCCAGTATTCCACGTTACCTTTACCTTTACCCATACGAACAGATAGAGGTTTTTCAGTAATTGGTTTGTCAGGGAATACACGGATCCAAATTTGACCTTGACGTTTTACAGCACGAGTCATAGCACGACGAGCAGCTTCGATTTGACGAGCTGTTAAGCGACCACGACCTACAGCTTTTAAGCCGAAGCTACCGAAGCTTACTTCAGTACCTGCAGCTAAACCGCGGTTACGGCCTTTATGCATTTTACGGTATTTTGTACGTTTAGGTTGTAACATAATTCAATTTTCTCCTTATTTACGACCTTTACGTGGTGCACGTCTGTTATTGTTTCTTGGAGCTTGTTTACGTTCTGGTTTAGCTGTTTCTTTTGCAAGAACTTCTTCAAAACCACCTAAAACTTCACCTTTGAAAATCCAAACTTTAACACCGATCACACCGTATGTTGTGTTAGCTCTTGCTGTAGCGTAGTCGATATCAGCACGTAGAGTTTGTAAAGGAACGCGACCTTCACGGAACCATTCTGCACGAGCGATTTCAGCACCACCTAAACGACCTGATACTTGAACTTTGATACCGATAGCACCTTGGTTCATAGCAGTTTGGATAGCACGTTTAGCCGCACGACGGAACATCACACGACGCTCTAATTGTTGTGCAATTGATTCAGCTACTAATTTTGCATCTAAATCAGCTTGTTTAACTTCAACGATATTGATTTGGCAGTTTTTAGCACCAGATAATGCTAAAACTTGTTTACGTAATTTTTCAATATCTTCCCCGCCTTTACCGATAATGATACCTGGACGAGCAGAGTGAATGTTTAATTTAATAGCGTTAGCTGGACGCTCAATAACGATACGTGATACTGCAGCGTTAGCTAATTCTTTGTTTAAAAACTCACGAATTCTGAAGTCGTTTTCTAGAGTTTTTGAGAAATCTTTTGTATTCGCATACCAGGTTGAACTCCATGGTTTAACAATACCTAGGCGAATACCATGAGGACTTACTTTTTGACCCATTTCGTTACCTTATTTTGCGATTACTAAAGTGATGTGAGCTGTACGTTTGTTGATACGATCTGCACGACCTTTTGCACGAGGCATGATACGTTTCATTGTAGGGCCTTCGTCAGCAAAGATTGTAGCAACTTTAAACGAACCTACATCTCTTAAACCTTGGTTGTTTTCAGCATTTGCTACAGCTGATGCTAATAATTTAGCAATCATTTTCGCAGCTTTACGTGGAGTGTAGCGTAAGATGTAAGTAGCTTCTTCTACAGATTTACCACGGATTAAATCACATACTAAACGTGCTTTTTGCGCTGATGTACGAGCATTGCGTAAGATAGCACGTGATTCTAATTTGTTAGACATGTTCTATCTCCTAATTATTTTTTCTTAGCTTTCTTATCAGCAGCATGACCACGGTAAGTACGAGTAGGTGCGAACTCACCTAGTTTGTGACCAACCATTTCATCTGAAATTAATACTGGAACGTGTTGACGTCCGTTGTGAACAGCAATGGTTAACCCAATCATATCTGGGAAGATAGTTGAACGACGTGACCAAGTTTTAATAGGTTTGTGGTCGTTCGTTTCCACTGCTTTTTCTACCTTCTTCAGCAAGTGTAGGTCAATGAAAGGACCTTTCTTGAGAGAACGTGGCATAGGATTTACCTCTTTTAAGTGTTAATTATTATTTATCACGACGACGTACAATGAATTTATCAGTACGTTTGTTGTGACGTGTTTTCTTACCTTTAGTTTGAACGCCCCAAGGTGTAACTGGGTGTTTACCGAAGTTTTTACCTTCACCACCACCATGCGGGTGATCTACCGGGTTCATAGCTGTACCACGAACTGTAGGACGGATACCTCTCCAACGAGATGCACCAGCTTTACCTAATTCGCGTAACATGTGTTCAGCGTTACCTACTTCACCGATAGTAGCACGACATTCTGCTAATACTTTACGCATTTCGCCTGAACGTAAACGTAAAGTTACGTATTTACCTTCACGAGCGATGATTTGTACGTAAGAACCAGCTGAACGAGCTAATTGACCACCTTTACCTGGTTTTAATTCTACGTTGTGTACAGTTGTACCAACTGGAATAGCACGCATTGGTAAAGTGTTACCTACTTTGATTTCTACATCAGCACCTGATACGATTGTATCACCTACTTTTAAGTTTTTCGGTGCTAAGATGTAACGACGTTCACCATCTGCATATAATACTAATGCGATATTTGCAGAACGGTTTGGATCATACTCTAAACGTTCAACTTTAGCTGTGATGCCATCTTTTAAACGTTTGAAGTCAATTAGACGGTATGATTTTTTGTGACCGCCACCAATGTGACGAGTTGTGATACGACCAAAATTGTTACGACCACCAGTACGTTTTAAAGGCTCTACTAAAGCTGCAAAAGGTTTACCTTTATATAATTCAGGATTAACCACTTTTACAACGTGGCGGCGACCTGGGCTGGTCGGCTTACATTTTACAATAGCCATTTACTTAGTTCCTTCCTTACTCAACAGCAGATTCGATTTCGTTTAAGTTAGCGCCTGCAGGTAGAGTGATATAAGCTTTCTTAATATCGCTACGACGACCTTTACGGTTACCACGATATTTAGTTTTACCCTTAACATTTAACATGTTAATTGATTTAACTTGTACACCTAATACAGCTTCTACAGCTTGTGCTAGTTCTACTTTGTTAGTGCTTTTATCAACTACTAAAGTTAATACGCCTTTCTCACTTTGAAGTCTAGCTGCTTTTTCAGAGATTAGTGAGTACTTAATAACTGACTGTAAGCGTGAATTGTTAGACATTATTTTAACATCTCCTCAAGTTCTTTTACCGCTTCTTTAGTTACTAGAACTTTTTCAAAAGTTAATAGTGATACAGGATCAACTTCATCAGTTAATAGGTAACCAACTTTGTGTAAGTTTCTTGAAGCTAAATAAACGTTACTTTTTAATTCAACATCAATGATTAATGTGCTAGTGTTACCTAGGTTTAAATCATTTAGTTTTGTTACTAAATCTTTAGTTTTGTATGATTCAAGAGTTAAATCATCAACAATAACTAAAGCATTACGACGAACTAACTCAGAGAAGATGCAACGTAATGCACCCCAGTACATTTTTTTGTTAACTTTTTGGCTGTGATCTTGTGGGCGAGCCGCAAATGTCACACCACCAGAACGCCATAATGGGCCTTTACGGTCACCAGCACGAGCGTTACCAGTTTTCTTTTGGTTCCAAGGTTTTTTATTAGAACCGTTTACTTGTGCACGTGTTTTTTGTGCGCGTGTACCTTGACGGCTACCCGCCATGTACGCTACAACAACTTGGTGCACTAGTGCTTCGTTGAATGCAACATCAAAAGCTGATTCTGATACACTAATAGAACCTTGACCATTTAATAATGTTAATTCCATTTATAGTTACTCCAGACTTAAGCTTTTACTTTTACAGAAGGTTTTACAACAACGTTACCATTTTTAGCACCTGGGATAGCACCACGTACTAATAATAAGTTGTTCTCAGCATCAACACGTACTACTTCAAGGTTTTGAACTGTTACGCGCTCGTCACCCATGTGACCAGACATTTTCTTACCTTTGAATACACGACCTGGAGTTTGGTTTTGACCGATAGAACCAGGAACGCGGTGTGATAATGAGTTACCGTGTGTAGCGTCTTGAGTACGGAAGTTATGGCGTTTAACAGTACCAGCGTAACCTTTACCTTTTGAAGTACCAGTTACGTCAACTTTTTTAACTTCAGCTAAGATTTCTACTGTGATTTCTTGACCAACTGCATATTCTGCTGCATTGTCAACACGGAATTCACGTAATAAACGACCAGCTTCAACGCCTGCTTTCGCAAAGTGACCTTTTTCAGGTTTGTTTAAGCGTGATGCTTTTTTAGAACCAGTTGTTACTTGAATAGCGTTGTAACCGTCAGTTTCTAAAGTTTTAACTTGAGTTACGCTATTTTTTTCAATTTCAATTACAGTTACTGGAATTGATTGACCTTCAGGTGTGAAGATACGAGTCATTCCAACTTTACGACCTAATAAACCGATCATTGTTTCTAATCCTCTTTAATAAACGTCAAAAAATTAGTCTAAACTGATATTAATTTCCACACCAGCAGCTAAATCAAGACGCATAAGAGCATCTACTGTCTTTTCAGTTGGCTCTACGATATCAACTACACGTTTGTGAGTACGAATTTCATATTGGTCACGTGCATCTTTGTTCACGTGTGGAGAAATCAGTACAGTAAAACGCTCTTTACGAGTAGGTAAAGGGAATGGTCCACGAACTTCTGCACCAGTACGTTTTGCTGTTTCAATAATATCCTTAGTAGACTGCTCGATTAAACGGTGATCGAAAGCCTTTAAACGGATACGGATTCTTTTTTGGTTAGACATTTAACCCAGAGCTCCAATTAATTAAAAATTTAACACATACAAATCCTTACCTCAATGTGCTAATAAAAAAACACGAGGTAAGAGTAATATTATCTCCTTCGATTGAGGAGTGTCAGATTAGCTTAAATGAATTTTACTTACTTTAAGTAAGTTCATTGACTAAATTCCAATATTACCTATATAAAGCTAACATTTACTTCATATTAAATATTAGACGCTTACGGTGAGAGACAAATAATTATTAAGTGGAAGAAAGCTCTTAACTTTCTTGTAAGCTAGTCATACCGAGGTCTAGTTATATTCAACGAACAACTCAAGGTATAGATAAGTGATTGCCTCATACAATCAAATCTTATCCGCTAATCCAGTGCAAGATAGGTTTTTATAATATTTTCCTTGCTATACGTACCATATATAGAACTCTCACGTTTAACACTATATACGGAGACACTAATATTCTTTAAAAAACTACTAGAGGTGATTCCCTTTCATCTTGAAGTACAACCACGTAATAGTAATGTCTTTTTATCTGAAATTCGATTTTCGTTTCGGATAAATATTAATATCTGCGCAAAATTATAGCATAGTCAAAAAGTAAATGCAAATGTTTTTAGATCTTTTTTAATGTAGAACATTAAAGAGAGCAATCTCGCTACTTTAAGCTAAGTTCGCCTCCTCTACATTATTGACTATCTCTAGCTTTTTTTCTAGCTTATAACTGAATTAGTTTATAATAGCAAGAAAAACAAACATATTACTAAGGCTAATTAATGAAAGTTGTTTTTATTGATAATCTACAGTTTACTTGCCCCTCTATTAAACAGGAACTACAACATCTTTTTTCTAAAGAATGGTTAGAAGACATCTACTTACAAGAAATTAAGGAAAAGCTTTTAGAGATAAACATTCCTTATATAGATGCTAACAAGATAATCTCTTTAGCAGACTATCAAAATATCCCCTATAAAAAAGAACCTGATTTTTACTCACAAGAAATTAAAGATAATGATATCTTGCGCAGCAAATACTTTTATAAGCTTTTTCAAATACTTGGCGAAGCAAAGGGTAAACAATGGCTTGATTCTTCATTTGCAGACCTTAAAAAAGAAGAGAATGCAATTTATCAAACTCTTAGCAAGAAAAAAGACAACCTAAAAGAAAGTAAAGAAGTTCTTGAGCAGATTTACTTAAACACCTTAAGCGATCTAGATTTACTCGCACGCAAAGATGAATGGGTATTACTTTTAGATAAGCATGCAATCCTCAATCCTGAATTCTTTGAAAACTTAAAACGTTTTACTAAATACAAGATTACTCCAGATGTTATCTGTTTAAGCGAACCTACACATGAACAAGCTTTAACTAACTTTTTAGTAGATCTTGCACAAGATCAACAAGCTGAAGCTAAGTCAGATTTAGATGAGCTATATCGCCATACAGCAGAACATCTAAATAAAGGTAATAAGATCGCTGATCTTTGTAAAATTATCTTTGAGCCAAAATATCGTCCAGAGTTTGATTATAAGTTTGCTTATGCTTTTTATACCAAACCTCTCAATTCTTACTTTTTTGTAAAACGCTATGACTCTAGCTTTGCAACTAGTGCTTTTTTAATTAGACTTAGCACTATGCAAACGGTTGGTAAAAAAGCAACTCTTGATCGTCTGGCTAATGATATTTTTACTCTAGCTTTAGGTAACTCTACCCCTGATATTGCTTTTGTAAGACCATCTTGGGCATTAGCCCCTAATCTTGAAGCAAACCTAGTTAAACTTCCGCAAAATCCTATTTTCCGTTATTTTGATAGCAAAGCCCGCGGATTTACTAGCTATTTTAGACAATTACGTCTTACAGCAAGTCTTGATAGCGATAACTTTGATAATTTAAAATAAGCGATTTTTGTGATCTATTACTCTTTTTTAGAAAAAAGTTTCACGTTTTGCTATTTTTAATAAAAAATTGATATACAAATATATCTTTTATTTGTATAATGTACTTAAGTGCGACTCCAAAACATTTGTTCAATTAAACTTCTAAACTAAAAGTTTGAGAAGTTTTCTAAGGAGTTTGAGTTATTTTAGTTAAATTAATTTACTTAACTCATTTTTACTTACATAAAACAATATACATTAAACTCACTTAAACCTATTTATAAATAGGCAAGGCACTTACACCTAGGGATTAAAAAACATGTCAGAAGAAAAAAAATCATTCACACCAAGAGCAAATGTAACAAGACGCTCTAATAGCACAACTGTTGGTGGACGTCGCTTTGGCACTAGCGCTCCACGCGGAAATGGTAAACCATCTTTTGGTAATAAACCAAACCAATCACGTGGTAACTTCCGTAAACCAGCACAACGCAAACCTCTTACAGAACAAGAAAAAAGAATTCTTGAAGAGAAAAAAATTAAACGTCAACGTTTAGATGAAACTTATGAAGTTCTACACGCTAAATTCCCTAAGGCAATTGATCGTGAAAACATTAAGCCATTAGCGGTAGACGTTCATAAACAATTATTTGAATTAACTACTGAAGACGGTCCATTACGTAAATCTGCTATTCGTCAATTCTTAGCTAGCTACATTCGTAATGATGATTACCACGCAGCTGCGTTAAAACACAAAAAACGTTTTAACTTAGAAGGTGAAGCTGTTGCTGATATTGATGAAGCAGAACTTCAATACCACCGTCAGAACATGAGAAAGAAAGCTCCTGTTCGCAAACCAGCATTTAACAAAAAACCAGGTTTTGGTGCAAGAAAACCAGGCGCACACAATCGCCAAGGTGGAGCTCGTCGCCCAGGTAACAATGACGACAGAAGAAACTTTAAACCAAACAACCGTTTCACAGCTTCATTCACTGTAGGTCAAAAAGTTATCGCTGGTGAAAACCGCGCTGGTACGGTAAAAGAAGTTATCGGTGACCGTGTAAGAGTTACTTTAGATAACGGTATTACTTTATTATTTGCGGCAAATCAAGTTCGCAAAGCTTAATTTACTATAAGTAAAGAGCCTTACTCAAACAGAGATTAAATAAAAATCCCCCTATGTAAGTTTTACATAGGGGGATTTGCGCATTTGCACTTTTGCCCAAACAGGAAAATAACAGACAAACGAAATAAGGGAGTAGGTAATTGTTAACCTACTCCCTTATTATTTTGTTAAATCACTTGCATATTACAAGTAAATTCAACCCGTGATATCAAAATATCAATTACACTGATTAAGCTTGTTCAGCTAATGCAGCCTCAGCAGCACGGATACGAGCTACTAATTTAGATTTGTGGTTAGCTGCTTTGTTAGCGTGGATTAAGTTTTTAGAAGCCATACGGTCTACAACTTTTTGCATTTCCACGAATGCAGCTTTAGCTGCGTCGATATCTTTAGCTTCAACTAAAGCGTATACTTTTTTGATGTGAGTACGCATCATTGAACGTAAAGATTGGTTGTGTTTACGACGTTTTTCAGATGTAATTGCGCGTTTTTTAGCAGATTTGATATTAGCCACGTTAGAACTCCAATATATTAAATAAAAAAATTAAAATGAATACATATAGGAGACACTCTATATGACTTTTTATATCGAGATCGAGAGTATTATACAATAATTGTCTATTGATTTCTAGAATTTATTTGTAAAAATTTTCTATCCCGCTTTTAAAAAGTTTTAGACCTTTTTGACTATATTTTTACCACTAGCGAAGTTTTTTCGATTATAATTTATTTTTTCGTTCTTATTATTTTTCGCTTTTTACTTAATTTAAGATAAAATTAAAAAGGTGGAAAAATAATTTTAGGAATTTTTCCTTAATTTAGACAGTTGAGACAGTATATATATAACCGTCACTTTCAATTTAAGTACAGCAGGGATAAACTTTTGCTACATTTAAAGCTTCTTTAGCTTATAGGTTTATCACCTAATCTTAATCCCCTCCGTTGTATGGAAGACTTATGATTAAAAATGCTGTCGATAGAGTTTTAAGTAATTTTTTTACGTGCTGTAACTCTATGTACGCATCGTCGGGTAAATTGGAAGCTTTTGCATTAGCGCAAAGAATAAGATCTTATCACTCTCTTGATGTTTATATAACTTAACCGTTATATGTAATGTATCGGCTGTTGTTTGTGTTAACGGCTTTTTTTCGCACATACATTTTTATAAAGATCCTTGTTCATTTCGCAGTTTAAATAACTATTTTTTAATAATTATTTTCTGTTTACGAGGTAATTCACTAATGTTAAAGCCTATTTCATATTTATTTCGTGGTAGCCTGATTTTGCGAATTCTAATCGCAATTATTTTAGCCCTAGGCTTCTACTATATTGCTCCAGTAGTTTCTTCTCATGTTGCTATTTTAGGGCAATTATTTATTACTTTACTACGCTCTATAGCTCCTTTCTTAGTATTTATTTTACTAATTGCTGCTATTATTAAAGCTGATTCTGGAACAAACAAAATCATCAGAGCTATTGTTATTACCTATATAGCAGCAACTCTTATTTCTGCATTAATTTCAGCTAGCATCACTTTACTAGCTCCACCTGTAAAAGTTAGTTTAGTTGGTATTGACGCTTCAAGTATTCAACTAGCTAAAGAAGAAAGTGCTTTACAGGTTCTTCAAACTCAATTCTTACGTATGTTTGAAAACCCAATCAAAGCTTTAGTTGAGTCTAACTTCTTAGCATTACTAACTTGGTCAGTATTCTTTGGTATGGCTTTCCGTTTTTGTAAACAAAACGTTAAAGACATCTTATTTGAAATCTCTGACGCAACAGGTCGTGTAGTTGGTTGGATTGTACAATTAGTACCAATTGGTGTTTTTGGTATTTTCTCTGATGTACTTGTAAACCACGGGGTAGCAGAGTTATCTAAATATGCTCAATTAATTCTTTTACTATTATCAGTTTACCTAGTAATTGAATTTATTTTCTACCCAATCGTTGGCTTTATCTTTACGCGTAAAAACCCATATCCTTTATTATTTAAGTGTGTGGTAATTTCGGGTATTCCTGCGTTCTTCTCACGCTCATCAGCGGCAAATATTCCTGTTAACTTAAAAGCTGCAGATGGCTTTGGTATCCCACGTAGTGTTTCTGCTTTTATTATTCCATTAGGTGCTAATATTAGCTTAACAGCAGCTGCGGCAACTATTACCGTACTTTCAATTACTCTAGCGCAAAGTTTAAATATTGAAGTACACTTCTTATCAGCTTTACTAGCTTGTGTGGTGGCTTCTCTATGTGCTATTGGTTGTTCTGGTGTTCCAGGCGGTTCATTACTAATGATCCCAATTGCGGCTTCATTATTTGGTATCCCACCTGAAATTTCAGCACAAATGATTGGTATCGGTTTCTTAATCGGTGTTATCCAAGACTCGGTTGAAACTGCAGTAAACTCATCAGGTGATATCTACTTTACTAAAGTAGTTTCTGACTACTACGGTGTTAGTGAAGATCCTAATTACGAAAACGATTAATAATCGATTTAAGAAAAAAGTTCCTCTCATGAGGAACTTTTTTCTGTTTCAAAGTAAATTCTGCTAAAATCTCTAAATTCTGCTAAAATAAGAAAATAAAGTTATTCTCAAACATGCAATTATAAAGCATACTTTTTATTAACCACTAGTAGATTACTAGTCTTAAAAATGAGGTTTTATAAATTGAAAAAATTATTTCTAGCAAAGGCTTTTACAGCTTTTGGGGTTTCACTTTTTTCATTATCTAATCTTAACACAGCTTTTGCAAATCAAGATACTCCAGGAAAAGTTTTATACGTTTACAACTGGACTGAATATATCCCTACAGATGTATTAAAACAATTCACTGATGAAACTGGTATCCAAGTTCGCTACTCTACTTATGAAAGTAACGAGGAGTTATACTCAAAGCTAAAGCTTGTTAAGGGAGAAGGTTATGATTTAATCTTCCCTTCTAGTTATTACGTTAACCTACTAAAAGATGAAGGTTACCTACGTAAGCTGGACCACAGCAAGATTAGAATGGATAACGTTCTTCCTGAATTATTAAAACATGAGTATGATCCAAACAATGAATACTCTATCCCCTATACTTACGGTTTTACTACTTTAGCAGTTAATACTAACATGTATGACATTAAAGAAGTGACTAGTTGGAAAGACCTGTGGAAACCACAATACAACAACATCACTTTATTAAACGACGTGTTAGATAACTTCTCTATGGGTCTTTTAGCATATGGTTATGACCCTAACAATGCTACAGACGAACAAGTAGAAGAAACTTTTGAGCATTTAAAAGTTCTTTCTAATAAGGTAGTACAATTTAATTCTGACTCTCCAGAAGTTCCTTACATTGAAGGACAATCAGGCATTGGTATGATCTGGACAGGTTCTGCTTTCCGCGCGCACTTAGAAGGCAACTCTGAAATAAAAGTTGTTTACCCTAAAGAGGGAGCTATCCTTTGGATCGATAACTTTGCAATTCCTGCAAAAGCGAAAAACGTAGCAGGTGCCTATGAGTTTATTAACTTCATTCTTCGCCCTGATATCGCTTTAAGAATTGTTGAAGAAATGGGTTTCCAAACTTCAAATAGCAAAGTTAAAGCTTTAATGCCTACAGAATGGCAAAACGATCCTGCTCTTTTCCCACCAGAAGAAGTTTACAAAAAAGCGATTATGAACAACATTCCAACTTCTCGCTTAGAATTCTTTAACAACTTCTGGAATCGTATTAAAGTAGAATAACTTATTTTTTTAACGCTTTATAATTGAGATTTTTTAATGCCCATAGTTAAAAACTATGGGCATTAAGCTTATTAATCCCTACAGAGTTATTAGAGGTGGAGCATTAACTAAGCTCAAAGCGTATCATAGCATTATAGTAAAACGAGGTTTTGCTATAACCTCACAATAATAAATAAAAATAAATCAAATTAATTAACTAAGCAACTAGTTATAAAAATAACGGATAAATTTTATTTCTTTTATTTTTAACTAATCCCCTAATTACCTCAAAAATTAATTTTTGAACTCTTTTGATCAATAATTAGTCTACCAGCTTATCACAATTGTGATATAAATCACAATTTCACAACTTTTTGTTGCAGATTATAAATATTTAAATAAAATAATAATTACTACTTTATTTACCGGTCAAATTTGACCTTGTTAAATATTAAATTATGTTTAATCCATTTCATTTAATCATTAGGTAAATGGGTATTTTCTCGTATAGATTTTTTTCTGACCATTAAATCTATATTTGTTTTAACTATTTTATTTAAATCGTTTTTATGATTTAAGGAGTTTATAATGTCACAAAGAGTTGCTGTTGTAACCGGATCAGCTGGAGGCTTAGGAAAGGGGATAGCCCTCAGACTTGCTGAAGATGGATTAGCTATAGTACTTCATGATATCAATAAAGAACTTTTATCTGTAACAGAAAACGAGTTTAAAGAAAAAGGCTATAATGTTATAGCTGTTGTTGGTGACGTACGTAAAAAGTCCGACATTGACAATCTTGTAAATAAAGCAGTTGAAGCATTCGGTTCGGTAGATGTTTTTGTCAACAACGCTGGAATAGAGTCAGTAGAACCTTTAGAAGAAATAACATCAGAGAAGTTTGATCTTGTTTTTGATGTTAACGTTAAAGGTGTACTGTTTGGGACACAGGTTGCTGCAAAACAAATGAAAAAGCAACCGACCGGCGGGAAAATAATTAACGCTTGTTCTATTGCAGGACATGAGTCTTATGAAATGCTTTCTCTATACTGTGCAACTAAACACGCAGTTAGATCATTTACACATTCTTCAGCTAAGGAATTAGCTAGATATAATATCACCGTAAATGCTTACTGCCCAGGTGTAGCTGCTACAGCTATGTGGGATCGCATTGATGAGGCTTTTGTAAAACATAAAGGTTGGGAACCTAAACAAGCTTGGGATACATTTACTAAAAACATCTTAGTAGGTCGTCCTCAGGTAGCAGATGATGTTGCCAAACTTGTTAGTTTCTTAGCCTCTACGGATTCTGACTATATTACAGGTCAAACCATCCTAACAGATGGTGGAATGGTGTTTAGATAGGCTCCTCATCTTCTATCATCATAAACTAGACATTATTAAAGAGATTAGCTGGCATATCTTTTTTAATAACCGTTCTCATTATTCATAATTTTAGGAGTTATAATAATCATTAATTTAGAATTTGCTTTGTTGTCTAAATTATTGATATCTATAACTTATATTTAACAAACATAAAATTTTGAGGGATCAGCTTTGCCACTGATCCCTTTTTAATTTTTTATTCAATTCTACTTTTGAGTTAAGTCTAAATTATAAGGCTCAAGGATACGGATACGTAAACTATTGTCACCTCGTTTAATACTTATTGCAGTCGGAACTATTACTTGCCCATCAAATTTATAGTTTCCATAGGTGATAAATGTATCATTATTGTAAACTTGGCTACTTAACACATTTCCCACCACCTGAACATCACTACTACCCTCTAACGGCATTCCCAAGATAATCTGCTTTAATAAATCTAAAGGTACAGCAAAACCAAATAAGGCAATCGTAAATTCACGCTCATTATTAGCATAGTAAGTTTTACCATCACTAGAATAAATGTATCGACGATCCTTTTTTTCCACTTTTGCTACTTTAGTTGAATAAGGAATATTTAAACTAACTTGATAATTACCATTTGCTAGATAATCAAGAGTAAAAGTAGTAGATGACCTATCTTCAGCTGTAATAATCCCAACTTGTCCCGATAAATCAAGACTAGCAATCTGTTGCAATTTTGTTTGATTTTGCGTAAAACTTATATCTTCAGTTCCAGCTGTAACACTAATTGGTTGCTTAGCGCTCTCTGGCATAGTCGTACAAGAAGCTAAAAAGGTTGCTGCTCCCAGTACTAAAAGAAATCTGGTAAATTTTTTCATTTTCTTTTCTCTGCATAGTTTCGTCAGATTAGTCTGATCTATTATATCCTAACTTTAATTTTCGCAAGCGGTAACCGTTATGATTCTAATTAACATTGCTAGAATTATATTAACCGCCTTTATGACACCTCATAATCTTGAGCTGTCATCCAAATGCGTTTCTCCTCAGTTCTCCTCAGTTCTCCTCAGTTCTCCTCAGTTCTCCTCAGTTCTCCTCAGCTACTCCTTTGTTACTCCTTTGTTACTCCTTTGTTACTCCTTTGTTACTCCTTTGTTACTCCTTTGTTACTCCTTTGTTACTCTCACGGAGAATATCTAAGAGCCTATATATCTAGAGTTTATTTACTTTAAATTAACTATTTTCTAACTAATTAAATATAAACTTAAGGTAGCTTTTGCAAATATTTGCTATAATATTTTAGGTTTTACATATATACGAACGTCAAAACACAAAAGGATATTTTTATGACTCAATATGCGTTAGAAATTGAAAATCTAACTAAAGTTTATGATGGAGGTTTCCAAGCCCTAAAAAACATTAACTTAAAAATCAAAGAAGGTGACTTCTTTGCTCTTTTAGGTCACAATGGTGCTGGTAAATCTACAACAATTAACATTATTAGCTCTATTATCAGTAAGACTTCAGGAAAGGTAAAAGTATTTGGTCACGACCAAGATACAGATATAGTTGCTTGTAAAAACAACCTTGGAGTTGTTGCTCAAGAAATTATTTACGATACTAACTCTAACCTTTTAGAGGGATTAATTGTTCAAGGTGGATACTATGGTATTCCTTTCCATGAAGCAAAGATTAGAGGCTTATATTGGTTAGATAAAATGAACCTACTTGATAAAGCACAGAATACAACTCGTGAATTATCAGGTGGTATGGCACGTCGTTATATGATTGCCAAAGCTCTAATGCACAACCCAAAACTACTAATTCTTGACGAACCTACTGCAGGGGTAGACGTTTCTTTAAGACGTGAAATGTGGGATTTCTTACAAGAAATTAACAATCTTGGCATTACAGTTATCCTTACTACTCACTACTTAGAAGAAGCTGAATACCTATGTAAAAATATTGCTATCATTCAAAATGGTGAAATTAAAGTTAACACCAGCATGAAGCAATTAATTACTTCAGAAAATGATGATCAATATACTCTAGACATTAGTGGTTACACTGATCAAAAACTAGAGTATCCAGGTGTTATTTTTACTTTAAAAGATAATAATACGACTCTAGAAATCATCATCAATAAAGAAATTAGTATCTCTAAATGTTTTAACTATTTAGATTCTGTAGGGATTACCATTCAATCTCTAAGAAACTCACAAAACCGTTTAGAAAGAATCTTTATGCGTTTTGAAGACGCTACTCATAAAGAATAGGTTATTTTTAGTTGACTAAACTTTAATTTTTTAAATAGCAAATTCTTTGAAAACCAATTACCAATTGTTTTTCAAAGAATTTCATTTTATTAGCGCTCAACTAAGCTTTGTCGTACCTTAGTTAACTAGTTAGCAGGTTTAATTACAAAAGAATCTCATACCTTTATAAAAATATATCCCTATATGAAACTGTTTTCATTCTTTGGTTCTAAAGAGGTTCAAGAGTATCACAAGTTAAAACAAAATAGTTACGTTGAAATGATGCAGACTCGTAGTCATAGTCAAATCACTGCTAACTCTATCTTGGCTATTTTAATCTCTGAAATTAGTCGCAACTTAAGTGAGTGGATTGAAAATCTTATCAATCCTATAATTAACTCTTTACTATACATTGTTGTCTTTGGTTTACTCCTTGGAAGCTTTATAGATAATATCGGAGGCGTTAGCTACTCGACCTACATTCTTTCTGGTTTTATTATTATGAATGTAATTAACACTAGTTATGATGAAGGCTCTTACTTTATAATGCTCCACAAGTACTCTAAAACTCTACAGGATTTACAATTAGCTCCTGTGAGTGTACATAATATTATCTTTGCAACTTTCCTCGCTAGTTTACTTCGAGTTACCTTTATCAGTACAACAATCTTTATTTGTTGCTCTTTATTAATTGGTTTTAACCCAATTGATAACTTCTTTATGACTTTAGCTATTTTCTTATTAGCTACCTTCATTTTTACTTTACTAGGGTTGATTAATGGGGTGTTATCGCAATCATGGGAACAGCTAACCTTTGCTTTAACCTTTATTATTACTCCCCTAATGTATATTTCTGGGATTTTCTACGAAATTAGCTCAGCTCCTATGGGGTTACAGCTAATTAGTTATGTTAACCCTATTAGTTATATAGTAGATGGCTTTAGATATGGCATGATAGATGTGCGTACTTTAGAATTACCTTTCTATATCCACTTTAGCTTTCTCGCGATAACTGCAGTTCTTTTATACTTCTTAACTTGTAAAGTATTTAAACGCAAGTTAAACATTCAGTAAATTTTCCTATGAAAAAGATAATTACTTTACTTTTAGCCTTGGTTATTTTAATCGGAGCTTTAGCTTTTGCAACATACAACTATGCTCTTAACCTCGGCAAAGTTAGATTAATTAACAATAACCAACCTTTCCAGGTGGTAAAAGGAGATAACTTAACCAAAGTTATTCAACGATTAATCGGTAACGAAAATAGTTTACGCGTTAAACTCTATATCTACCTCCACCCAGAATTTAATAATTTAAAACCATCTTATTTTGACTTAAAAAGTACGCGCAATCTAGAAGAAGCTTTACAAGTTTTAAATAGTGAAAAAGGTATGATGGTAAGTGTGCGTCTAATTCCTGGACGTACATGGAAGCAATGGAATCAAGCATTTACTTCTTTAGACGCTAATGTAAGTAATGACATCCAAGGTCTTAGTCAAGAACAAATTGCTTCTAAACTAAACCTAAAACCAATTTCTGGAGATAAAAGTTTTAAATCTTTAGAAGGTTACTTTGCTCCAGATACTTATTTAATTGATTATAAATCTCCATTATCTCAAGCTTTAATTGTCTCTAATCAACATTTAATGGCTAATCTTGAGCAAGCGTGGAATGCACGCAATGCTTTAAGCATGGCAAAGTCTCCATATGAGCTATTAATTCTTGCTTCAATTATTGAAAAAGAAAAAGGCAATGATGAGGAAGCAAAATTAATCTCTTCTGTTTTTAACAATCGTTTAAAAGCAAATATGCCATTACAAGCTGACCCTACAGTAATTTACGGTATGGGAGATAAATATAAAGGCAATATTACGCGCAACGACTTAAGAACCCCAACTCCGTATAATACTTATACAATTCCAGGGTTACCACCAACACCAATTGCTATGGTATCAAAAAATAGTTTAATGGCTGCTGCCCAACCTGCTGACACTAAGTATTTATACTTTATGGCTGTATTTGGTGAAAATCGTCACGTCTTTGCGACTAACTACAATGATCATTTAAAGAATGTTGATACTTTTAACCGTGAGTATCGTCAAAAATACGGTAAATAAAATTACCTCTCTTTAAATTATCTGATTTAAAATTATAAGTTTTAACTACTTTTCAAGTTGTTAGCCTGCTCAATTCATTTATGAGGCTAACTATTGTCACTCAATATTTTTACTATAGTTAATCACAAAATAAGCTACAAAAACCACCTGGGTAGCTATAAAGTATTTTGTGATTAACAACATATTTTTACTAGCTACCTAAAGGTTTATGAATTCATGAACTCTTCAAACCCACAACTAGAAGCTTTATTTCCTATCATCCAAGAGAAGCTTCAAGGTAAATATATAGTTCTAGAAGGCTTGGATGGTTCTGGAAAGACTACATTAAAAGACTCCCTCGAAACGAAATTAACCAATACTTTTAGTGTACGTGAGCCTGGATCTACAGACTTTGGTGAAAGTATTCGTAATATTCTTCTCTCAAGCCCATTTAAACTTCAGAGTTTAACTGAGTTCTTCCTGTTCATGGCTTCTCGTAATGAACTTTTAAATCAAAAAGTTATTCCGGCTTTAAAAGAAAACAAAATTGTAATCTCCGATCGTAGTTATATTTCTTCCTACGCTTACCAGGCTTATCCTGCACAAATTTCGGTTGATTACTTTAACCAAACTGTAGAGCAAATTTACGCTACCACAAAAATTGATTTAATTATCTATGTAGATGTTCCATACAAAGTTGGCTTAGATCGCTCTTCAGCGGTAAGAGACAAAGATAATATGGAAGCAAAAGGTGACAGCTTTTATGCACAAACTGAAGCAGGATATAAGCAATACCTAGATAACTTTAAATCTACAGCTACAAGAATCGAGAATTTAGCTTATCTTGATAGCAATACTAGAGGGTTCGTTGAACTTTATAAAAATGATAAAGGAACTTATCTAGCTGTATTAAATGCAGAGCAAAGCTTTACTACAGTGTATCTTACTTTAGTGCAAACTCTTGCTTCACTTGAATTTTAGGATTAAATTATGCTTGCACAATACCCTTGGCTTCAAAAAACATATCAGTTTTTAGTAGACTCTTATCATAATGCTAAGGCACATCACGCATACCTCTTTATTTATGAGGGGCAAATAGGTCAAGAACACCTATTTAATCTCTTTACCCGTTTTCTTCTATGCAAAGAAAACCATAATAGAGAGCAAATCTATCCTTGTGGACAATGCCGTGCTTGTCAAGCATATAATCTAAATTCAAATTCTGATCTATATGATCTTCAACAAGGAGATGCGAGTAAAAACATCAGCATAGATAGTGTGCGTACAATGATTGAACGTATTGAACTCGAGCCTGTCACTTCAGCGCAAAATGTTGTAACTATTTATGACGCCTCTAAGCTCAACGTTTACTCTGCTAATGCTATGCTAAAAACTCTTGAGGAACCACCAAGTCATACTCATTTTATTATTGGTTTACCTTCAGGATACTCAGTACTTCCTACTATTCGCTCCCGTTGCATGGTGTTAAATCTTGATAAGCCAACCGATGAGCAAATTGAAGAATTTCTTACCGTACAAGAAATTCATCAACCAAATCGAGCTTATCTCAAAGCATTAGCCCCAAAACAACCTGCGCTAATGCTGAAAATGCAACAAAAGGAATTTCCACAAAAGTTTATTGAGTTAAACTTTAAGTTGCACGAACTATTTAACACCCTTGAAGTTGCAAATTTTATTGAAACTTTTGCAGCTAATGATATAGAAGTTTTTACCTGGCAAGTTGAAGCGTTAAGCCAAATCTTTACTTATATAGGTAAACGTTTCTTGGTGTTGGGACACCCAACTCAAGATTCGCTTGAATTAGTGCTTAGCTATGAGACTGATTCTTCTCTCTACCAAACAGTAGACTATTTAAGTAAAAATCTTGGAGATCTCGATAATGTTGATAAATTGTATGATCTCGTTGAACGCCTCCAAGTTATTAAAACTCAACTTGTGCACTTTTCTCCTCAATTAGCAGGAGAAAATTCTCTTAAAGGTATAGCTTACAAAATTGCTTCTTTAATTGCTCTCTTTACTTATAGCTTAATGAATTCAAGTAATCCTGAAGAGTTTTACTTAAAACAATTACAGAAGCAGGATTAACATCAGAGGAAAAAATGCGCATTATTGACACCCACTGCCATTTAAATTACTTAAACTACGAAACTGAACACAAAGATCTTGCCGATGTTATTACTAAAGCTAAAAACAGAGGCGTAGAAGAAATTATTCACATTTCATGCATGCAAAAAGAATACGAGGAGATTAAAGATCAATATCTACAATTTCCTGAAATCTATTTTGCTCTAGGTATCCACCCTAGCCATGCGCATGAAGAAAAGCTTGATGTCGCTAAAATGCGTCAGCATTTTTTAGAAAACAAGCGCTTAGTTGCGGTTGGTGAAATTGGTTTAGATACTTACTGGACAAAAGAACATCTTGAAGTGCAAAAAGAAACCTTTGCTCAACAACTAGAACTTGCGGCAGAGTTAGATTTACCTGTAATTATTCACACTAGAGGCGATATCTCTCCAGTTACCTTAGATATGATCGAATCTTCTAAGGTTCGTAAAGGCGTGATCCACTGCTTTACGGAAAACCTTGAAATTGCGCAAAGATCTTTAGCTCTTGGCTTCCACATTGGAGTTGGCGGTATAGCTACTTTCAAAAATGCGACGGAATTACGTGAAGTATTACAACAAGTTCCAGTAGAGAGAATTCTAACTGAAACTGATGCACCTTATCTCGCTCCAGTGCCAAATAGAGGTAAAGAAAACCAACCTGCATACACTGCTGATGTAGTAAATTACATTGCAGCTATGTATGGCATGACTCCAGAACAGTTTGCTGCGCAAACTTTAGCTAATGCTCATCAATTATTTGCAATTAAAGATTAACTTATATGCTAGAAAATATTAATGTAATTGGCTTAGCTGATGATCTTTTAAATCGTGTTGCCAGCCTCAAAGTTTACTTTGCTTTTGATACTAAAACAGAGCGCCTCGAAGAAGTAAATCTCTTATTGGCAGATCCAAAGGTTTGGGATAATCCAAGTAATGCCTTAGAGTTAGGTAAAGAAAAATCTAGCCTAGAAAGCATTGTTGACGTTCTAGCTAGTTGCCAAGAACAAATCGAAGAAAATCGTGAATTCTTTGTAGAGCTTGGTGAAGATCAAGAGCTTGTTTACCAAAATCTACTTCAAATCCAAGAGAGTATTGAAGAGTTAGAATTTAAAGTAATGTTTAACAATCCGCACGACAAGGCAAATTGTTACATTGACTTCAATGCTGGTTCTGGTGGTACGGAAGCGCAAGACTGGGCAGACATGCTTATCCGTATGTACAGTAAATGGGCAGAAAGCCATAACTTTAAAGTAAGTGAGATTGATCGCCTCGATGGTGATGTTGCCGGAACTAAACAATGTACTTTATACATTGAAGGTGAATATGCTTATGGTTACTTACGTACAGAAACAGGTGTGCACCGTTTAGTACGTAAAAGCCCATTTGACGCAAATAATAAACGTCATACTTCATTTGCTTCAGTTTACGTTCACCCTGAAATTGATGACAGTTTTGAAGTGGATATCAATCCTGCAGATTTAAAAATGGATGTATATCGTTCATCTGGTGCAGGTGGTCAACACGTTAACAAAACCGAATCTGCGGTACGTATTACTCATATTCCTACGGGAATTGTTGTGCAGTCACAACAATCTCGTTCTCAACACCAAAACCGTGAAATCTGTATGAAGCAGTTAAAATCTCGCCTCTATGAGTTAGAGATGGAAAAACGTCGTGCAGAGCAACAAAGCACTGAAGATAGTAAATCTGAAAATGCGTGGGGTTCACAAATTCGTTCTTATGTACTTGATGACTCACGTATTAAAGATATGCGTACTGGAGTAGAATCATCTAACCCTACTGCGGTATTAAATGGTGATTTAGATAAATTTATTGAAGCTCAATTAAAAATGGGTATTCAATAAAATCCCTACTTGTAAAAGTGCTATTTATGGTAAAATATATTACTGTTTAGAACTTTAAACTATTAATTTTTATAACTTTTAATTTTCATATAAATCTATGTCAGATCAAAATTTAAATCAGCAAAATGATATTGCTAATGAATTTGAAGCGCGTGCAAAAAAACTAGACGAGTTAAGAGCTCGTGGTGTCGCTTTCCCTAATACTTTTAAACGTGATCACTATTCAACTGAATTACATGAAAAGTTTGATCAAGTAGAAGCTGAAACTTTAAAAGAACAAGCAAACCAAGCAAAAGTTGCTGGTCGTGTAATGTTAAAACGTTTAATGGGTAAAGCTGCGTTTATTACTATCCAAGATGGTAAAGGTCGTATTCAAGCTTACCTAGCAAAAGATCTATTAGGTGAAGATGTTTATGCATACTTCAAAGACTATACTGATTTAGGTGACATAGTTGCTCTTGAAGGTGAAGTATTTAAAACTAAAACTGGTGAACTTTCAATTAGAGCAAACTCTTTCCAAATTTTAACTAAAGCATTACGTCCATTACCTGATAAATTCCACGGTTTAGAAGATCAAGAAATTCGTTATCGTAAAAGATATCTAGATTTAATTATGAACGAAGATAGTCGTCGTACTTTTGAAATTCGTTCTAAATTAATTAGCAAAATTAGAAACTTCTTAACTGATCGTGGTTTCTTAGAAGTTGAAACCCCAATGCTACACACAGTAGTAGGTGGTGCTGCAGCTCGTCCATTTATCACGCACCACAATGCGCTTGATATGGATATGAATTTACGTATCGCTCCAGAGTTACACTTAAAACGTTTAGTTGTTGGTGGTTTCGAGCGTGTATTTGAATTAAACCGTAACTTCCGTAATGAAGGTGTTTCTGTACGTCACAACCCAGAATTTACTATGATTGAATGGTACTGGGCATATGCTAATGTATTTGACAACATGAAACTAACAGAAGAGTTACTAGAGCACTTAGCTTTAGAACTTCTTGGCACAACAGATGTTCCTTACGGTGAACACGTGTTCAACTTCAAAGGTCCTTTTGAACGTTTAACTATGGTTGAAGCTATTATGAAATACGCTCCAGAAATCACTGAAACGCAAATCATGGACGAAGCTACATGCGAAAGTCTATTAGCTCAACGTGGCATTAAACGTGAAAAATCATGGGGTCATGGTCGTTGCATTTCTGAATTATTTGAAGCAGTAGCTGAAGAGCACTTAATTCAACCTACATTTATCTACTCTTACCCACTTGAAGTTTCACCTCTAGCTCGTCAAAATGATGAAAATCCGTTCTTTACAGATCGTTTTGAATTTTTTATTGGTGGTCGTGAAATCGGTAATGCTTATTCTGAGCTTAACGATGCGCAAGACCAAGCTAGACGTTTCCAAGATCAATTAAAAGCTAAAGATCTTGGTGATGATGAAACTATGGATTACGATGAAGACTTTATCGAAGCATTAGAGCAAGGTCTTCCTCCAACTTCAGGTGAAGGTTTAGGTATCGATCGTCTAGCTATGATCTTCTCAAATTCACCTTCTATTCGTGATGTTATTCTTTTCCCAGCAATGCGTCATAAATAGTAACCGTTTCACAGAAGTTAATAAGCCAAGATTCTTGGCTTATTAACTTCTTTCTAATTTATTTGTATGTCAAGTTTCTTATTTAAATTAACTCGCTTACGTAGTATAGTTAAAGAGGATATAGCTCATAACTTAACTCCTGAACAAAAAGTTATTTATATCCTGCCTTACGATTCTTCTTTAGCCTTAGAAGCTTTAGCAGCTACTGTTAAAAACAATAATCTTCCTTGGGATAAAAATTTAATCAGTCACCAAGGCTATGGCAAATTTAACAATGCTCCTGTAATCTTTATTCAAAAAGGTGGTTACTTAACTGCGGAAAAAAATCCTTTACATCCACAGTTAAAAAATGACTTAGTTAAATTATTTGCTCAAGAAGATTTAGTTTTTGTTATGGCTTACCCACAATGGGGAACTAATATAATTACTAAACCAAGTGTTGAACCTAACGCTTCTGCTCTAACTAAAGCTTGGTACAGTTTAACTTCATTCTTAAACTTCCGTAAGTTCTTCTATTTAACTCTATATGCTAAACAACCACTTGCAGATCTAATTAACATCATGCTCTCAAGTGAAACTAGTACAAACTTAGAAGTGCTACATGAGATTGCTCAAGAATTAAACGAAGGTACAAACCTTACTTCTCTTTCTTCAGAGCAACAAAAAATTATTGCTCATAGCTTAGCTAACCATCTCTATAGCAAATATCAAGATATCTTAGCTCGCCGTAATAGCAATAAACCAGTAATTAAACGTAAAAATCTAATTACTTCTGTAATTAGTGACCCTCAGGTACAAGAAGCGTTAAGCAAAGGTAAAAAAGAAGGTAAAAATAGCAGTGTAAAAGACACAGTCTCTGCAGTTGCCCAACAACAAAAACAAGCTTATGCTTTAATTGAAGAAATTGCTGCTGATCCAAAATTTAGAACATTAAAGTCTTATGACTTTGTGTTAGAAAAATTATGGAATCGTTTCTACTCTGGGATTAGTATTAGAGGACTAGATAACTTATTAGAAATACTCTATAAACAAGATAACGTTTCTTTAACCTATGTTTCTACGCATAGATCTCATATAGACTATTTACTTTTAAGTTATTTACTTAATAACTACGGAGCGATAAAAACTCCTTTAATTGCAGCAGGGATTAATTTAAACTTCTGGCCTGTAGGAAAAATCTTCCGTCGTGGAGGCGCGTTCTTCTTACGTCGTAGTTTTAACAACTATCTGTATGCCGTTGTTTTCAAAACCTATATTGCGGAATTACTTAAAAACAATCAAGACACCGAATTCTTTATTGAAGGTGGACGTTCACGTACTGGTCGTCTGTTAGTACCAAAAACTGGTATGTTAAACATGATGCTAAATGGCTATTTAAAAAATAGAGAGATTAACCAGTATTACGTGCCGATTTTCTTAGCTTACGATAAAGTTTTTGAATCAAAAACTTATGTCCAAGAGCTTTTAGGAAAAAGTAAAGATAAAGAGAGTGCTCTCTTAGTTTTACGTAATCTTTCTAAACTTAAATACCAAGGGCAAGTGCATGTAAATTTTGCTCCGCCTCTAGCAGTGCGCAGTTACTTACAAGAATACTGGCCTAGCTGGCAAGAAGATTTAGAAAACAATGAAATCAACAAAGTAGGTTTTGAAGCTACCTCAAACGCCTTAGCGCGTGATATTGCGATTTCGATTAATAGCAATGCAAGTATTTCAGCTAAAGCATTATTTTCAGCAGCAATCTTTAATACAGATGGTAAATATGACCGTGAGCAATTACACCAAGATATAGATTTTATTCGAAGTGTAATGCAACAGACAATTACCTTTAACCCAGGTTATGCTGTATGTGATACTGCTAGCGATGAGTTAGTTACAGACATTCTTAAAGTTTGTCATAAAAATATTCAGGTTAAAGATAATCAACTTGAAATATCAGCTGAAGCTTTAGCTGAATTTAACTACTATCGTAATAATGTAGAGCATTGTTTTATTGCTCCGTCATTAGCTGCAATTAAGCTTGAAAAGAATATTGATGATGAAAACTTAAAAGGCTTTTGTCATTACTTTAGTGAGATTTTTAATTTAAATAGTTTTACTAATTTCACTGAGCAAACTCTATTTAATCAAGTTAAACACTTTGAAAGCATCTTAAGTGAAAATACCTCTGAACAAAGACAAATCTTAGCTAAACAGCTTTATACTTACCTAGTACAAATTGATACTTTTATCTCAACTATGGTAGAAGCTTTAAATAAACTTAGCCAAGAAGCTAAAGGTATTGAGCACTTACAACTTTCAACCATTAGTCCACAAGTAATTGCTAAACTTAAAGAACAAAAAAGCATTTACCCAGACTTTGCTGATAAAACAACTATCAATCAATTGCGTAATGCCTTTGCAACTGCAAACACATTTAGCAATATTACTCCAGATCAATTAGTTGAAGCATTAAGTCATGTGCACGTGTGGCTAAAATAAAGAATGAGGTGTAAGCTATGCCTAACAGCATTGAACAACAAATTACGCAACATTTAAAAAATACTCGAGAATTCTTAGAGAACTCTCAGCAATTTAACTCTCAAGCTATCTCAGCTGAACAAAGAAAATATCAAGAACCTTTTGGAATTGATAAAATGGATCCCGAGCAATGGTTTTTACATATTTACTTAGACTATGCTCTCATTTGTTTACAGCAAAAGAATATGGAATTTTTTAAAAACATTGATGGTTTTTCCTATTTCTTTGAGTATACTTGGGGACAACAGGAACATGAAGATTTTGCTACCGCAATTTCTTTAATCCGTGAATACGAAAATTTAGTTAAAGCTTTTAATTCACAAAATAACTAATAGGCGTTAAAAATAATGAGTACTAAAAGAGAAGATGGCATTGTTATTTATACTGCCGAAGAAATTGAAAAAATTCGTCAAGCTTGTGCTTTAGCTGCTCAAGCTCTAGAATACATGGAAGAGTTTGTTAAACCTGGAGTAACAACTGCAGAGTTAAACGATATTGCCCATGAATACATGGTGAACGTACAAAAAGTGACACCAGCTTGTTTAAACTACCGTGGTTTTCCAAAATCAATTTGTACTTCAGTAAATGAAGTTATTTGTCATGGTATTCCAAACGAAAAACAAGTTTTACGTGAAGGTGACATTTTAAATATCGATTTAACGGTAATTAAAGATGGTTACTATGGTGATAACTCTAAGATGTATATTGTTGGCGGCAAAACTAATCCACGTTCACAAGAACTAGTTGACGCTACTTTAGAATCTTTATATGCAGCTATTCGCATTTGTAAACCAGGTGCGAAATTTAACGAAATTGGTGAAGCGATTAGTAAAGTGGTAACTCCACATGGCTTCTCAATTGTTCGCAGTTACATTGGTCACGGTATCGGTAATGAATTCCACCATGCTCCAGAAGTTTTACACTACCCAAATAACTGGGATAAAACAATGGAAGTTGGTATGGTGTTCACTATCGAACCTATGATTAACGCTGGTGACTGGCGTGATCGTACTTTAAAAGATGGTTGGACAGCAGTTACTCGTGATAAAAAAGATTCAGCGCAATTTGAACACCAATTAGTGATTATACCAGGTGGTGTTGAAGTTATGACTATCCGTAAAGAGGAAGAAGAAGCTGGTCGTATTCAACGTATTATGATTAACGAATAAACATTTTTGCTAAACAATAAAAAAGGCTATGATTTTACAATCATAGCCTTTTATATTGTGATATTTTTTAACGATGGTTTTCAGTATCATTTGCTCCGAAAATCTTATAACCAGTTTTCTTATGAATACCATCATCAGCAGTTTCGTCTAATTTACGAGACCAGATTGATTGGTGGTATAGTTTATCTCTTAAAACAGGGTATAAGTCAGAGTTGAACAGAACCTCGTATTTTTCGTCTTGTTCTTTTTTGTTTAATTGACGTTTATAATCATCAACTAGTAATTTTACTTGTTTCCATAGTAAAACAATCGCTACTAAGTTTAATAAAGTCATAATAGCCATTGCAAAGTCTGCAGCATTCCACACGCTTTCTGGTGAAGATACACTTCCCACGTAAACAATACCACACACTGCTAGAGTGAAAACAATACGTACAAATTTACTTTGCGTAAAATATTTTAATCCTGATAAAGAGTAAGCAAAGTTACCAATGATCGAAGAGAAAGCAAATAAGAAAATAATCACTGACATTGCAATTGAAGCCCAATCACCTAATGAGGTAATTACTGATTGAGATGTTAAAGCAGCATTGTCATAGTGAGTATTTGTGTAAATACCTGTAGTTAAAATAATTAACGCTGATAATGTACAAATAATGAAAGTATCAAAACAAACACCAATCATTTGTACTAAACCTTGTTCAGCAGGGTGTTTAGTTGAAGCAGTTGCTGCAATATTTGGCGCAGAACCCATACCAGCTTCATTTGAGAAAAGACCACGTTTAATACCGTAAGCAACAGCAGTACCAAATAAGCCACCAAAACCAGCTTGTAGGTTAAACGCACCTTCAAAGATAGATTCAAATGCTGGAATAATACGATCATAGTTAACTACTAAAACCGCTAAACCAATTAAAATATAGAATACTGACATTACCATCACAATGCTAGAAGAAGCACGTGATACAGCTTTTAAACTACCAAAAATAACAAAAGCTGTTAAAGCTGTAACAATAATAGCAGTAGTTGTTGTATTAATGTGGAAGTTAGCTTCTAAAGTATTTGCTATTTGGTTTGCTTGAATTGAGTTAAAAGCAAAGCCATAAGTGAATGCTAAACAGATTGAGAAGATTACCCCAACAATTGGTAATTTTAAGCCTTGAGCAATATAGAACGCTGGACCACCAACAAATTGCCCTTCTGAGTTTCTTGTTTTGTAAAGTTGCGCTAGTGAAGACTCAGCAAATGCTGACGCCATACCTAGTAAAGCCGCAAACCACATCCAGAAAATTGCACCAGCACCTCCTGCTGTAATTGCAGAAGCTACCCCAGCAATGTTACCAATACCAACACGCGAAGCTAAACCAGTCATGAATGCTTGTAATGGTGAGATATTAGTTGAGTCTAATGTTTTATTAGCCTGCCCTGAAAGTAGATTTTTTAAACCAATTCTAAAAAAGCGGAATTGTACTGCTCTAGTCACAAAAAAGAAAAACAGACCAACTCCAACTAAAGCTATAGGCAAAATAAAGTTTAACCCGTCAGAAAGCCAAGTATAAATTTTTAAGAGAAAATCCATAAAACCCCATTAGTATATGTGTATGTAAAAATTTAAATAAAGTTAATTACTTTCTATAACAATTTAAACCTCTAAAAATTAGAGGCTCTTGTTAAACTTTATTAAAATATATAAACTTATCTAAAGTTGTAAATAAGTCCAAAAAATAAAAAACAATAATATTGTATATTACCACAAGAGAAATTACTTTTAAAGCTCTGCAAGTAAAAAATTTATGTTTTTACAATAAACTATAAAAAATCTTAGTGCTTTTATAATAAAAACTCAATTTTATTAAAGTTAACTACAATAGAGTAGTACCTAAAATAATGTAGCAATCTCTTGATTACAGCTAAAGTAAAAACTTTTAACTCTCCATAAAATGATTTTATTACTATTTTTCAATAGCTTAATAATTAAAATAGAAAAGTAAATCTTTAAGAAAAATTAACCATACAAATTGTAAGACTATTTTCTCTTCCTACTTTATTGTCTTAAATAAGCTTAAATATCCTTCAGCAATCCTTAGGTACTTTTACTAGCTTCCATTCTTATCAAGATTAGCACTCCAATCTTATATATTAGCACTCCAATCTTATATATTAGCACTCCAATCTTATATATTGGCACTCCAATCTTATATATTGGTACTCCAATCTTTATACTTCTGATTACCGCTAGTACGCATAACTTAAACAAATACCTCTAAGCTAGAGTTTGTTTAAGGTTTCTTCAGGAAAATACGGTATAATTTAACTTATTAGTCACAACCTATTCAAATTCTATGACAAATCAACGTAAAGCTATTGTTATTATTCCGGTCAGAGGGAATTCAAAAAGACTTCCTGGTAAAAATATTAGAGAATTAAATGGTTTACCTTTAGTTGCTCACTCTATTCTATATGCAAAACTCTTCCCTGAAATTGTTAGTGAAGTATATATCTCTACTGACAATGAAGAGATTGCTGAAATCTCAAAAAGATTTGGTGCTAAGATTATTCATCGTCCAGACGATCTTTCTCAAGATACTACTCCAACCTTACCTGTGCTTACAGATGCTGTAGTACAAATTAATGATCCTAGCATCACTGACGTAATCTTATTACAAGCAACTAACCCATTACGTGAAAAGAATTTAATTAACAGTGTTTGGAAAATTTACACTAACCCAGAGTTAAAACTTGAAAGCTTATTCTCTGTAACCAGAAGCTACGCTAAACTAGGAAAAATTGTAGATAACCATTATGTACCATGGAACTACAAGATTGGCCAAAGATCGCAAGATTTAGATCCACTTTACTTTGAAGATGGCGTTATCTATATTTCGTCAGTTAAGAACATTTTAAATGGCGTTCTCCTTGATGAAAAAGCTTATCCTTATATCAATAATCATATCTCTGTGGATATCGATACTATTGAAGAGTTTGAACATAGTCAGTACTTATTTAGCCAACTAAATATTGGTTTAAATCAAGACAATGTTTACACTCCTTTAATCCAAGAGTAAAAGGTTTAATTTTTTAATTTCTATGTCTATTAAAATTTATTTAGTTGGTGGTGCCATTCGCGATGCTTTACTAAATCTAGAACCGAAAGAGTTAGATTTTGTCGTTTTTGGAGCAAAAATAGAAGAGCTACAAAAGCACCCAAATTTTACGCAAATAGATCCCAACTTTCCGGTATTTATCAATAAGGTAAATAAGCAAGAATATGCCTTAGCACGTCGCGAAGAAAAAACGGGAAGTGGTTATCGTGGTTTTAATTTTAGTCTTGAGAATGTTAGCTTAGCAGATGATTGCCAAAGACGAGATTTTACTATCAACTCCTTATATCTAGAAGTAGCTGATAATTTAGATACTTTAGTAAACTTAACTGGTGAGCAAATCCGTTTACAACGTGACAAGATTATAGACCCAACCGGTAAAGGTCTTAGTGATTTAGATCAAAGATTTCCTTTGCTTCGAGCAGTTAATCAAAACTTTTGGCAAGATCCGATTCGCTTCTTACGTGCTTTTCGTTTTGCCATAACAAAACTCTTTATTATAGATCCAGATTTACTATCGCAAGCCAAACATAATCTAGCTCAAGAGGATTTCCTTACTCTTTTTAGAGCGAGCTCTAAAGTACGTCAGGAACTAGAAAGTATTGTTAATACCAATAGAGTCTTTAGTGAATTTTTTCCTTTGCTTCAAGAAACCGGTCTCGTACAATTTAGCTATTTACCTGAAGCACCTGAAAATCTTTTTGTAAGTCAAAGCCTGTCCAATATTTTACCAATACCATGGTTTACAGCTTATCCTAACTTTATTGAAGAGTTTTCAGAGTTATTCCCAGTAAATACAAAGACAATCTTGAAGAAAATCAAAGAAGAAGTTCGTAATAATAGTGATGAATTACTTACAAAGAATCCATTACTCTATCTACTAGCTTACCTTTGTTTCAATGATTTTTGGCATGCTTATATAAGTAAAGATTACTCAAGTTTTACTCCATTAAAGGTAAAAGGTGAAGCTTGGCAAGAGTTATGTAACTCTTGGCGAGATCTATCTTTTGCTGGAACAATTTTCTTCAATCAACTAAGTAGTAAGGAAGAAGAGAATCTTTTTAAACTATTAAATAATTACGCAATTATTTTTGCGCAAGTAATTAATATTTTAACTCAAGGTAAAGCTTTTAGTAATATCGCGGAAACATTTAGTCAGACATTTATTCATAATCATCGACTAACAAACTTTTTTACTAAATCTCCATGGCTTATTCAAAGTTTACTTTATCCTTTCTTGACTAATTCTTTAGCACGTATTAAGGGAGAATATGAAGCTGATAACTTATTAAGCTCTTTAGATCTTAATCTTCTTTTAGCGCAGATTGCACAAATAAATCAAGCCTACTTTATCTGCCTTGAGCAAAGTGAAGAATTTATTCAACAAATCCTTACGAATAATAAAGTCCCACCAGCTCAAGCTTGGCAAGAACTCAAGCAAAAGCAAAGTGATTTATGGCAAAGCCTTTGCCTTGCTATGCAACAGCAAACACAAATTAATTTGAGCTCGGATAAAGAAGTGTCTTTTGCTCTGCCTCAAGCAAAAACAATTTTTTAGTAATCTCAGAAATTTTAGCAATTTTAGCAAGCTGAGAGATTGCTAAGATAAGGGCGACAATTAAGAACTAAAGTTGCCTGCAAAACTTAAGGCAAATATCTCCACTAACATGAAATAAAATTTAGACATGGAAAAAGACTAGCACCATCATGGTACTAGTCTTTTTTTATTATTATAAAGCTTCTTTTACTTTAGCTACTAAAGCAGAGAAAGTCGCTTGATCGTATACAGCGATATCAGCTAATACTTTACGGTCGATCTCGATGTGAGATTTTTTCAGACCGTTAATAAATTGGCTGTAAGATAAACCGTTGAAACGAGCTGCCGCGTTGATACGAGCAATCCATAATTGACGGAATTGACGTTTTTTCTGACGGCGGTCACGGTATGCATACTGACCAGCTTTAATTACTGCTTGATAAGCAACACGGTATACACGGCTACGAGCACCATAGTAACCTTTAGCTGCTTTTAATACTTTCTTGTGACGAGCTCTCGCCACTACACCACGTTTAACACGAGCCATTAATCACCTCTTCTTAAATTATCTTGCGTATGGAAGACACGCTACAACTAAAACCTGATCTGCTTTCGCAACTAAACATTTATTACGTAATTGACGTTTACGTTTAGGAGATTTTTTAGTTAAGATATGGCGAAGGTGTGATTGTTTACGTTTGAAACGACCTGAACCAGTTTGTTTGAAACGCTTAGCAGCGCCACGTACTGTTTTAATTTTTGGCATGATTTTTTCCAAAATTAGTTATATTACGCATTGCAACATGAAAAATAAGGTGGTTAAAGGTATTTAGTATCTTACTAAATTTAAACCAGTAACTCTTTAACCCTAGTTTTTCTTCTTAATAGGAGCCATGGTCATCACTAATTGACGACCGTCTACTTTTTTACCAGAAGATGATTCAACTACAGCGTAGTCTTTTAAATCTTCTTTTAGACGATCCATTAAGCGTACACCAAGGTCAACGTGAACGATTTCACGTCCACGGAAACGGATCGAAATTTTAGCTTTGTCACCGTCTTCGAAGAAGCGGATCAGGTTGCGTAATTTTACCTGATAATCCCCTTCATCGGTACCTGGGCGGAATTTAATTTCCTTCACTTGCACAACTTTTTGCTTTTTCTTTTGCTCTTTTTGTGCTTTTTGTTTTTCGTAAAGGAATTTACCGTAATCCATGATTTTACATACTGGTGGATTAGCCGTTGGGCTAATCTCTACCAGATCTAAATCTCTTTCTTCAGCAATTTCAAGTGCTTCACGCACCGACATAATACCTAATTGAGCACCTTCCGCATCTGTAACACGCACTTCTTTAGCACGGATTTCACGGTTAATACGGTTAGGTCTTTGAGTAGTATTTTGTCTACGATTATTATTAGCTTTAATAACTATTTCTCCGACTCGCTAAAAGATACTAATGAGCGTGTAGCTATTTCATTTTGTAATTTAGCTACAAAGTCATCAACTAGATATGTTCCTAAATCTTTACCTGTACGCGTACGCACTGATACTGTGCCATCAGCAACTTCTTTATCACCACATACTAGGATATAAGGAATACGTTTAATAGTTTGCTCTCTTACTTTAAAGCCTACTTTTTCGTTACGTAAGTCAATCTTCGTACGAATACCAGCAGCTCTTAGTTTAGCATAAACTTCACAAGCGTACTCTTCTTGCGCACTAGAAATATTTAATATTGCAGCTTGCGTTGGAGCACACCAAGCAGGGAACGAACCAATGTATTCTTCAATTAAGATACCAATAAAGCGCTCTAATGAACCAACACATGCACGGTGAATCATAATTGGGTGATGTTTCTCACCATCTTCACCAATATAAGTTGCATCTAAGCGTTGAGGCATAAAGAAGTCAACTTGTACTGTACCACACTGCCATGCGCGATCTAATGAGTCATAAATAGTTACCTCGATTTTTGGACCGTAGAAAGCACCTTCACCAGGTAAATATTCAAATGTTAGACCACTTGCAGTAATAGCATTAGCTAAAGCTTGTTCAGCATAATCCCAAGTAGCATCATCACCAATACGTTTTTCAGGACGAGTTGATAACTTAATTTTAAATTTATTTTCGTCGAAACCAAATACGCTGTAGATTTCACGAATTAAACTAATACAACCCTGAACTTCTTGTTGGATTTGATCTTTAGTACAGAAAATATGCGCATCATCTTGCGTAAAGCCACGTACTCGCATAATACCACTTAATGAACCAGATGATTCATTACGGTGACATGAACCAAACTCTGCCATTCTAATTGGTAAATCACGGTATGATTTTAAACCTTGTTTAAAGATCATAATGTGACCAGGACAGTTCATTGGTTTAATTGCGTATTCACGGTTTTCAGATGAAGTAGTGAACATATTGTCACGGTAGTTATCCCAGTGACCAGTTTTTTCCCATAGAGTTTTATCTAGAATAATTGGAGCTTTAACTTCTTGATAGTTGTGCTCTTGAATTTTTTCACGAATAAAATTCTCTATAGAACGGAAAATTGTATAACCATCGTTATGCCAGAATACTAAGCCTGGACCTTCTTCTTGAAGGTGGAATAAATCTAACGCTTTACCTACTTTACGGTGGTCACGTTTAGAAGCTTCTTCTAAATGAACTAAGTAGTCATTTAAAGCTTTTTTATCACCCCAAGCTGTACCATAGATACGTTGTAAGTGGATACCTTGCGCATCACCACGCCAGTAAGATCCTGATGTTTTCATGATCTTGAAGTGTTCACAAAAACGCATGTTAGGTACGTGTGGACCACGACACATATCAATATATTCTTCGTGGTGGTATAAAGCTGGACGAGAATCTTTAGGAATGTTATCCTCTAGAATCTCCATTTTGAAATTTTCGCCACGCGCTTTAAATGTATCATAAGCTTCTTGCCATGAAACATTTTGTTTTACAACATCATATTTTGTCGCAGCTAATTCTTTCATACGTGCTTCAAGTTTAGCTAACTCTTCGTCAGATAAAGCATGATCAATTTGCACGTCATAGTAGAAACCTTTATCGATTACTGGACCGATAGCCATTTTAACATCTGGGTACAGTTGTTTAATAGCGTGTCCTAGTAAGTGTGCACATGAGTGACGAATTACTTCAACACCCTCAGGATCTTTTGCCGTATAAATCACAACTTCTGCATCGCTGGTAATTGGATCTACTAGATCTTTTAATTCACCATTTACACGACCACAAATTGCATTTTTATATAAGCTGTTGCTAATTGATTTTGCAACTTCAGCTAAGCTTGTTGGAGCTGAAAACTCTTTTACAGAACCATCAGGTAAAGTAATTTTAATATTTGACATCTTAAGATATTCCTTTGAGATTAGAGATATTACTGCTGTAACTACAAACTTACGAAACAATAACATCACATTACTACATAACAGGTTTATCTCCGCAAATTTATCCCATTTATATCTTTACCACTTTTTTCCAAGTTAAGTTCAAATTAAATTAATTCTAAAGAACTTAACTACCCCCTAATTCGAATACCTAATCCGAATAATGGAAAACTAAAGTAGCAAGAGGAAATAAAATTTCAATAAACTATGTTTTGTCCTCTAAAGAAAGTTTTAATTACAGACTTAAAACCCTAGGGCAAAGAATAGTCTATTTGCGTTTTACTCAAGTAATTTTCAAGAATCTTTTTCTAGAAAACTACTTATGATCATTTGCAGATAATAAACGTACAGTATTATAGCAAATTTTAATACTCTTTTAAAGAACTTTTTTCTATTTTGCTCTAAGAAATACTTAGTTAGCCATTCTAGTGAGGTCACGATCTTAGTAAAAAATTTTCAAACTGCAAAGTTATTTTTCCTATATCTCTATCTGCTGTTTGTATAACTTTGGAGATATCTCTCTATCTTTGAATCTTACCCTTGATTATAACTATTTACAAGCTTAAAAATAGCCGGCTAAATAAGCCGACTATCATTTTTTCCTTAACTTTGTTTATTAGCAATTATTTATGGTCAGGGGTATTTTGCCCGTAGTAGGCATTTTTACCATGTTTACGTAAAAAGTGTTTATCAATTAACACTTGTTGCATATCTTGCGCATTTGGAGAAATGATTAAAGAGTTAAAATTCATTAACGCCACTTCCTCAAGCACTACTGCATTGTGAACAGCTTCTAGAGAATCTTTGCCCCAAACAAATGGACCATGTGAAGCTACAAGTACTCCAGGTACCATATTTGGATCTATCTCTCTACTTCTAAAAGTTTCAACAATTACTTTACCCGTTTCAAGTTCATAGTCACCTTGAATCTCTTCAACTGTCATACGGCGGGTACAAGGAATTGTTCCATAAAAGTAGTCTGCATGTGTAGTTCCAAGGGGAACTATATCACAACCAGCCTGTGCCCAAGTAGTTGCATTACGTGAGTGAGTGTGTACTACTCCACCTACATCTGGAAATTGTTTATAAATCTCTAAATGGGTTGGAGTATCTGATGATGGTTTTAGTTTACCCTCAACAACTTTACCTGTTTCGAGATCAACTACCACCATATCGTCAGCGGTCATTTCGTCATATTCAACACCTGATGGCTTAATAACCACTAAACCAGATTCACGGTCAATTTCGCTTACGTTTCCCCAAGTAAAAGTAACTAAACCATATTCAGGTAATTTTTTATTTGCTTTGAGGACTTTTTCTTTTAAATCTTCTAACATTTTTACTCCTCAAGAAACTTAGCTTGTTTCATCTGTTCTTTAATCCAAGCTTTTGCTTTGATAAGCTCTGCTTTTGGATCTTCAGCTTTTTCAGTCCACATTTCAATTAAGAATGAACCTTTGTAATCAAGCTCTTTTAAAGTTTTAAAAACTTGAACAAAATCTACACAGCCATCACCAAAAGGTACGTCTCTAAATTGACCTGGGAAATCAGCAGTTACCGCATAAGTATCTTTTAAATGAATAGCGGTAATATACGGAATACCTTTAGCTAACTCTGCTGGGACATCATTACCCCAAGCACTTAAGTTACCTACATCTGGGTAAACGCAGAACCAAGGGCTATTTACCAGTTCTTGATACTCTAACCAACGAGTAATTGAGCTCATAAATTCGGTATCCATTATTTCCACCGAAAGCATTACTTGATGTTGTGCTGCTAATTTAGTTGCCCAAAGCATTCCCTCTTTAAAGTAAGCTAAAGTAGTTTGGTCTTGCTCTTCATAGTAAACATCATATCCTGCTAACTGGATATTACGAATACCAAGGTCAACAGCAAGTTTTACCGCTTTCTCCATCATTTGGTATGCTTTTGCTCGTATTTCTGGATCATGGCTACCAAAAGGGAAGCGTCTATGTCCTGAAAGACACATACTACGAATATCTATCTCTAGCTCCAACATATCTTGATTTAACTGGATACGCTCTTCTTTACTCCAGTCTAAGCGTGCTAAACGCTCATCTGTTTCATCGATAGAGATTTCAACATAGTCGTAACCTAGCTCTTTAGCTAACTCAAGTCTTTGACGCCAAGTTATATCTTTTGGTAAAGCTTTTTCATATATACCTATGGTTACTTCTTTCATAGCTTACCTTACCAGTATTTGTCAATTTCAGCACGAATTGCTAAAGCTGTAGCTTCACCGCCCTCTTTAGCTAGCGCACGCCCCGCAATAAAGGCTTTAGCTTTAATTCCTTGGAAAAGATGGATATCTTCCGGAACTATACCTCCAGTAATAGATAACTCAAGTCCTAAATCTGACAGCTTACGCATCTTAACTAGGTCATCTTCTTCCCAACCTTTACCAGCTAATTCCGCATCGCGTGAACGGTGGTAAATTGCTTGTTTGATACCAAGATCAACCCATGCTTGCGCATCTTCATAAGTCCAGTTACCGTAAATTTCAATTTGAATTTCACGTCCAAACTCATCTGCTACTTTTTTACAAGCTGCAATCGTTGCAATATGCGCAGCAGCTGATACTGTTAACCAATCCGCACCAGCTTCAAATGCCATTTTTGCTAAAATTGCGCCACCGTCGGTCGTTTTTAGGTCACAAGCTAAAATGTGATTAGGGTAATCTTTACGTAAAACTGAAACCGCTCTCATCCCCTCAGCAAATGCTAAAATTGTGCCCACTTCAATAATATCCACAAATGAAGATACTTTTTTTGCAGTGTCTAGAGCTATATCTAAGTTTAAAGAATCTAAAGCAATTTGTAATAATGGTTTGTTTGTCATACTATTCCTCTGTAGTTACCACATAAGTGTCTATTACCTTAATTACATCCTCGACACTTGAGCAAGAACGTAATCTTTCGAGATCAACACCATCATCACTCTCTTCATCTTCAATCGTACTCATAATCTGCATTAAAGCATTCATGTGGCTATTATTATCAGCACCAGCTAGAGTAATAAAAACATCAACTAAAGAACCATCAGAAAGAGCTACAGGTTCTTCTAAAGTAACTAAAGCAAAAGAGTTAACTTTTACCCCATCTTCAGGACGAGCATGAGGCATAGCTAAACCTGGACATAAATGAAAATAAGGTCCATGCTCTGCTTCACATTTAAGAATAGCTTGATAATAGTCTGGAGTAATAGTTCCGTTAGCTTCTAAAATATCGGTACCTAACTTAACCGCTTCTTGCCAAGTAGCTACTTTTTGTTTTAAGCGAATAGAATTATTTTGTAAGAGAGAATCTTTTAAATTAACACTCATATTAATATCCTAAAGATATCGTCTAAAGGGGAAGCTTTTCCCCTCTAGACTTTAGATTGGCCTATTAAATTTATTTGTTTTGACTTTGGAATTTTTGAATTAGGGCAATTAATTCATCACCAAAACTTGCAGGGTTTAACATATTTTGTACGCCTAACACTGCTTTGCTGTCTGGAACTTCCATTTCAGCAGATAAGTGTTTCGAGCTTACAATAATGTCAGTATTTTGTAATTTTGATTTGTAGTCAGAAATCGCACAAGAATCCATTACATTTGGAATACCACGTTTATCTAGGTATGCTTTAATTTTCATTTTAAGCATCATAGATGAACCTTGACCATTACCGCACACTGCAAGGATACGGATAGGTTTTTCATTAGATTTTTCAAGATTAACTTCTTCAGTTGTATCTTGCTCTTCTTCTAAACCATAACCATCTAATTGGTCAACAGTAATACCTTTTTCTTTTGCTAAAGCTTCAGCAGCGCGTAGATTGCGAGAAGCAAAGAACATATAGATAACTGCTAAGATAATTACTACCCAGAAGAATAGTTTGCTAATGCTTAAACCTTGGAATAATACAGGGAATACTAGAGCCCAGTCAGCCATCCCCATCCAAGCATTAAATTTAACGCCATATTCAGAGATTAGATGAATTGCCCATGCTGAACCTAACACTTCGATAATACCGAAAGTGAAACAGCATACAATTACAGCTTTCCAACCACCGAATTTATTCGCAAATACCCCGATAGTTGCATTTGAGAAGAACATTGGGATAAATCCAGGGATTACTAAGATAGGAGCATTCATTAAGAATAAGATACCTACCGCAATAAATTGACCTATAGCACCCCAGATAAAACCAAACACCATTGCATTTGGAGAGTAAGCATAGATAGCAGCACAGTCAATCGCTAGTACCGCATTTGGAATAATTCTTTCAGAAATACCTTTGAATGCTTCAGACAGTTCAGCAACGAACATTCTTACACCCATAACAATTACTTGAATTGCTACAGCAAATTTAAGTCCTGTTTCAAAGATATAGATTACCCAGTTGGTTTTACCAGCCATCTCTTGTAAACGGTCAATACCAAAAGAAAGCAGAATAATACCGAAGAATAATGTCATTACTATTGCAGTCGCAGAAATACTATCGTGGAATACATTTAACCATTTAGGTAATTTTAAATTGTCCACTGTATTTTCTGGGTTACCAATTTTTGGTGCTACTTTTACAGCAATGTATGAAGCTACTTGTTGTTGGTGACCAATTGAGAAACCAGCTCCACCTGTAACCGCCTGAGTTGGCTTATACATAATGTTAGAAGAGATTGCCCAATATAATGCGATTAACACTGAACTGTAGATAATCGACTCTACCATTGGAGTTCCCATAATAAAGTAGAAGATCACCACTAGACCCGCTTGCTGGAACATAATGTGACCAGTAAGCATGATCGTACGAATACCTGTAAAGCGACGGAACGCCACTAACAGAATGTTAATCCCTAACGCAATTAATACGGTATAACCTACCCAAGAGTAGTCGTCACCCATAGTATCAATAGTTGCAATTAGAGTTGTGTATGGATCAATTACAGAACCCTCTAAATGATGGTACTCTGATAATTTTTCGATTACAGGTTTAAAACTTGAAGTTAATGCACCTGCACCTAACTGTACTAACATAAAACCAACGATGGTTTTAATTGTACCTTTAATAATAGTTGTCACATCTTTACGTAACAAAATGTAACCAATCATCGTTACTAAACCTAAGAGTAACGGAGCCTTGGTCATTACTTGGTTATAAAAGATGTTGAAAATATTGAATAGAAAGTCCATCTGCTTTCCTCACCTTCAACTAAATATAATTTTACTACCGCACTTATATGATTAAACCATATAAGCTAAACATGGAACTTTTAAAACATAAACCATTAGTTATGGCGAGCTATTATCCATAGCCTTTTATTTAAATCTATGATATTGCAACTTAAAATAATAAAATAGATAGTTTTTGCTTTTAGTCACTAAAGTGTGATCCATGACACTTTTTTACAGCTCATTTGTTTATTACTCGGCCTCATTTCTTAAAAAATTATCAAAACTTGTCAGCTAGATTGACAAAATTATCAATAGTTATCATGCTTAAGAATTTTCTTAGGCTCGTGGTTAAAAATTTTTTCTTCAAAAGCTAATTTTTTTAGAAAAATTTCTCTTTAGAGGGGGTTAGAAGTTAACTTTTTGCAAAAAATGATCACTTTCAAGCATATAACCCTATGCACTAAATGGGTTAAATATGATTTAGATCACACTTTTATAAAAAAGCAAAATTTTCCTTACCTTGGATTTTTCTATAATTTCGCGTAAAAGAAAAGCTTTTTTGATTATTTTTAATCAAAAAAGCAATTTTCCACCTTTTACTTTGTGTAAAAATAAATTATTATATTTACGAACTTTTTAAAACATATAAACCTTTAGTTAACAAATGAAGGAAACGTTAATTAATAAACAACTCAAACTCGAACTCCTGTTAACTGAATTAAATAGATTTGATGTACTGTCAATTAAGCAAGTTTCAGACATTTTAGGTATTTCAGAGGTAACTGCACGACGTTACATTAATCATCTAGATAAAGAGGGGAAACTCCAACGAGTTCGTAATGGTTGTCAACGCTTAGGTATCAATAATACTCTTGGTGGTCAAGACTGGAATTCTTTCAATATTAACAACTCTAACAATTACGATGAAAAAGTTCGTATAGCAAAAGCGGCAGCTCAACTATGTAAAGATGGTGATGGTATTATCATCAACTGTGGATCTACTGCTTTTTTGTTGGGGCAAGAAATTATTGAAAAAGATATTCAAGTAATTACCAATTATTTACCTTTACTTACCTTTCTTATAGAAAAGCATCGCGGTACGACAATTGTAATTGGCGGGCAATATTATCCGGAAAAAAGCTTATTTGTTACTAACGAAACTTCTCAGTGCCTTAGCTATGCTGGTAAATATATGTTTACGAGTGGCTCCGGTTTGACTAAAGAAGGTCTTTTTAAAAAAGATCTCCTCTCTTTACTCGCAGAACAAAAATTAATTCCACAAGTACAAAAGCTAGTTTGTTTGGTTGATTCAGATAAAATTGGTCAACGTATTGGTTCTCTTTTTGTTCCGTCGAAGAATATAGATATAGTTATAACTGGACGAGATGCAAATAAACGAGTAATTGCAGAGCTTCAGGCGCAGGGAATTAGCGTTATTCTGGTTTAATTTCTAAAATAAAAGAGGATAAATATGAGTAAAGTTAATGAAATTACCCGCGAATCTTGGATCCTATCTACTTTCCCAGAATGGGGTACATGGTTAAATGAACAAATTGAAGATGAAAAAGTTCAACCTAATACCTTTACTATGTGGTGGCTAGGGTGCGTTGGCATTTGGTTAAAAACTGAGGGTAATACAAATATTTGTGTTGACTTCTGGTGCGGTACAGGTAAACGTACAACTCGCAATCCTTTAATGAAAAAACAACACCAAATGATGCGTATGGGTGGTGTAAGAGCTTTACAACCTAACTTAAGAACTGCAATTTTCCCATTAGATCCATTTGCAATTAAAGAAGTGGACGCTATTATGGCAACCCATGACCATGCTGACCATATCGATGTAAACGTTGCTGCTGCAGTTATCCAAAACTGTGGTCCACACGTGAAATTTATCGGACCTCAAGCATGTGTTGACCTTTGGAAAGGTTGGGGTGTGCCTGAGGACAGATGTATTGTTGCAAAAGTTGGTGACACTATTGAAGTAGGTGATGTAAAAATTAAAGTACTAGATGCATTTGACCGTACTGCTTTAGTAACTTTACCTCAAGGTGTTTCTTCTAAAGACAAATCTATCCTTGATCAAATGGATCAACGTGCAGTTAACTACTTATTCGAAACAACTGGTGGTAACATTTATCACTCTGGTGATTCACATTACTCAAACTACTATGCAAAACATGGTAATGAGCACAAAATTGATGTTGCTTTAATGGCTTACGGTGAAAACCCTCGTGGAGTTACTGATAAACTAACTGCTTCTGATGTTCTTCGTGCTGCTGAATGTTTACGTACAGAAGTAGTTATCCCAGTGCACCATGACATTTGGTCTAACTTCCAATCTGATCCTCGTGAAATTGAAGAATTATGGCTTCTGAAAAAAGAACGCTTACAATGGAAATTCCACCCATTCTTCTGGCAAGTTGGTGGTAAATATACTTTCCCTACAGACAGAGATCGTATCCACTATCAATTCTACCGTGGCTTTGAAGACATCTTTATTGATGAGCCGGAATTACCATATAAAAGTTTCCTATAGTAGGTATAACAATATTTGCCTCAATAAGAAAAATGCTCCCATTATTTGGGAGCATTTTTTTATAAACTTTTGCAAAAACTGCCTTAAAGTTATAAAATAAGCTAGTTTTTTACTTAAGGCAAACTAAGGTATTTAAAAATGTTTAATAATTTATTTGATAAAGCTTCAAGCATGCTAAACGCTGCTCAAGGTTTAAAAGACTTAGATTTAAGCAACCCAAGTCAATTACTTGATCAAATCAAAACTTTAGATTTCGATCAAGCTAAAGATAAATTACAATCTTTACTTCCTACATTAAACCAAGTATTCCCTATTTCAGCTGAACAAGTAACTTCTTTATTAGACAAATTAGGCGCTTCAACAGCTAACAAAGATACAATTGTAGAGATTGTTGAAAAAGTTAAATCTTTATTATCTTCAGCTAACAAATAAGATAATTAAAAAGTACCTGAGAAAATCCTCAGGTACTTTTTGCTTGAGCTATGTTAGCTTGCGATATGCTTACTTGGCTTACTTGGCTTACTTGGCTTAATTGATCTAAGTCTGGCTACTTCTTTTCAATAGTTACCTCACGGTAAAAAAATTGTAAAGAGTGGTCCAAGATTATTCAGTAATTCAGCAAGAATTTGCGCTTATTATGAAAATCCACGCTAGAAATTAGTTTAACAACTTAAGATTTTCCTTAAGATTTTCCTATAGCCTTGTTGTAGATTTCCATTGCTTTAGGTAAGTTTTCTTGTAGAGTTTTGTAACGCTTTTCATCAGAAGGGTGAGTTGATAGTAAACTAAAGCTTGAACCACCACTATAAGCTTCCATCTTTTGCCAAAGCGTGATCGCATTTTCAGGATTATATCCTGCTTGTGCCATTAGGAATAAACCTTCAATATCCGCCTCTGTTTCATTTGAACGGCTAAATGGTTTAGAAACACCTAGATCAGCAAGTATAGATAAGCTATCTGAACTTACACCAGTTAAAATTGAAGAACCAACTACAGCTCCACTAACAATCAGCTGTTGTCCAATTCTTTGTTTTGAATGTTCATTTAAGGCGTGAATCATTTCATGCCCCATAATCGCAGCTATCTCATTGTCATTTAAATTTAATTTTTCAATTAAAGCAGTATAGAAGACAATCTTACCGCCTGGCATAGCAAAAGCATTAATTACATCCTTGCGTATTACCGTTAATTGCCAATCAAACTTCACTCCAGTGTTATTAAGTTTATCGGCATATGGTAGGAGGCGGTTATAAACACGCGTAATACGTTTAGCTGTATTTGAAGTTGTATCAATATTAGCTTTCTCTTCTTGACGTACTTCTGCATAGGCTTGGGCTGACATTTCATTTAACTTGGCACTGTCGTAACCTGCCATATTAGCAATTGAAGCACAACCAAAAAGAACACTCGAAAATACAGAAAGTAAAGTTAATTTTGCTAAATTCTTTTTAACAATTTGCATTTAAAATCACCTTATTCTTTAGTAATTCCTGACTATAATGTAGGTGTTTTTTAGCAACAACCTTTAAACACTCAACATTTAAAAACCTGATTTTTAAGAAGAAATTAGAAAAAACTCAAATTATTTTATAGCTTGCTATAACGAAAAATAATTTTTTTCTTATATCTTTAGAAGAGACTTAAAAATAGCCCCTATTGCTTTTGACTTTTTTCTAAAATTTTCTCTAAATTTTTATATTTTGTTTAACTCAACTAATTAATTGATTTGAAAAAATATAATAAAACTTCTTTTTTTATTAAACTTAATATATAATTATACTCACGAAAATAAAAACAGATATCACTATTTTCGTATATCCAGATTTTTCTTAGGCTCTAGATAAATTCTCGGAATTTATTAGACAATACTTTTTAGTAAAGCATACTCATATTATATAAGAGTAGCTAAATTCAAATTAAATAAATTATAAAATAAAAGGTTTAATTAATATGTGTGGTTTTGTATTTAACTCAGCAACCATGAAGAACATTGAAGTCTTCAAGCAATCTTCTTCATCAATTACTCACCGTGGTCCAGATAACTATCAATTCGAAGCTGACCAATGCGGTACTTGGGGTTTCCACCGTCTATCAATTATGGACTTATCATCAGCTGGTAACCAACCATTTAAATTTAGAGAAGCTGAAGCTGTATGTAACGGTGAAATTTATAACTTCCACCAAATCCGTCACTTCTTAAAAGACAAATTCCAAGAGTATACTTTCACTTCTGATTCAGACTGTGAAATTTTATTACCATTATTCTTTGCTTTAGGCGCTGATAGCATGGTTAAAATGCTTGACGGTGAATTTGCTTTAGTAGTAAGTGATGCAGCAAGCAAAACTTTATTAGTAGCACGTGACCCTATGGGTATCCGTCCATTATTCTACGGTTATGACAAAGAAACAGGTGCTATTGCTTTTGCTTCAGAAGCTAAAGGTTTAATTCCTTTCTGTGATAAAGTAACTCCATTCCCACCAGGATACTACTACTTAAATGGTGAGTTTGTATGTTACAACGATTTATCATCTCCACGTCAAATCGTAACTGATGATTTAGAAACTGTAACTACAAAAATTAGAGAAAAATTAGAAGCAGCAGTAGATAAACGTTTAGAAGCTGATGCTCCAATTGGTTACCTATTATCAGGTGGTTTAGACTCTTCATTAGTTTGTGCAATCGCTACGAAAAAACTAGGTAAGAAAATCAAAACTTTTGCTGTTGGTATGGATACAGACCCTATCGACTTAAAATACGCAAAAGAAGTTGCTGATTACTTAGGTACAGAGCACCATGAAATTATCATGACTAAAGATGAAGTTTTAGCAACTTTAGACAAGTTAATTTGGCACCTAGAAACTTGGGATATCACAACTATCCGTGCTTCAGTAGGTATGTACTTAATCTGTAAATGGATTCATGAAAATACAGATCTTAAAGTATTATTAACTGGTGAAGTATCAGATGAGCTATTCGGTTATAAATATACTGACTATGCTCCATCTCCAGCTGCTTTCCAAGCTGAAGCTGCTAAACGTATTAAAGAACTATACATGTATGACGTGTTACGTGCTGACCGTTGTTTAGCTGCTCACTCATTAGAAGCTCGTGTTCCATTTGCTGATACTGACTTTGTACAATATGTAATGAGCATTAACCCAGCATTAAAAATGAACACTTACAACAAAGGTAAATACTTATTACGTAAAGCATTTGCTGGTACTGATTACTTACCTGAGTCTATCTTAATGCGTGAAAAAGCTGCATTCTCTGATGCGGTAGGTCACTCAATGGTTGACCACTTAAAAGCTTACGCTGAAGAGAAATATACAGATGCAGATTTAGAAGCTGCTAAAGCTAAATACCCTCACGGTACTCCATTCACAAAAGAATCTCTTCTTTACCGTGACATCTTTGAAAAACACTACCCAGGTCAAGGTCACTTAATTAAAGACTTCTGGATGCCTAACAAAGAATGGGTTGGTGCTGATGTAAACGATCCATCTGCACGTGTTCTTAAAAACTACGGTGATTCAGGTAAATAATTTCCTCAATTACAACCATAATAAAAAACCTCGGATAAATCCGAGGTTTTTTATTATTTAAATTTCAAAGAAATTAATCTTTGTTCAATTATTAATCAATCGTTAAGCTATTGCTTGGTTATCGTTAGCTAGCGTAGTTATCGTTAGCTAGCGTTAGTTATCGTCAACTAACGTTAGCTAGCGTAGTTATCGTTAGCTAGCGTTAGTTATCGTCAACTAACGTTAGCTAGTATAGATTAAGTTATCGAGATTATCTTAATCTCTGATTACTTAACATAGTTTAATAACAATTCTTTAGCTTTAGCTTTTGCTTCTTCAATTGATAGAAGTTCTTTTTCACCTGTACGACGGTTTTTGAACTCAACTTGATTATTTGCTAAATTCTTCTCACCTACGATAAATTGGTAAGGAACTCCTAATAAGTCAATATCAGCTAAAGCTACACCTAAACGCTCACCACGATCATCAAAGTAAACTTCATCTTTTAATGGTAATTCTTGGTAGAATTGATCCGCAAATTGACGAACTACTTCTGATTTATTGTAATTTACTGGTACTAGACCTACTAAGAAAGGAGCTAAAGCATCTGGTAAAGTACAACCAAAATCATCATGGTTTTGTTCGATTGCAGCAGCAACTACACGAGTTACCCCAATACCATAACAACCCATTAATGGATGTAAATTTTGTCCATTTTCGTCAGTTACGGTAAAGTTATATGCTTTACTATATTTGTCACCTAACATGAAAATGTGACCACATTCACAACCACGAGTTAAAGATAAAGTACCTTTACCGTCTGGAGATGGATCGCCCTCTACTGCATTACGTAAGTCTGCGCTTTGATAGTTAGTTACATCTCTATCCCAGTTTACACCAAATAAGTGGTAATCTGTTTCATTTGCTCCTGTCGCAAAGTCAGATACTGTTAAAGCTGTATCATCAACTACTAGAGGAATTGGACAGTTAACTACACCTAAAGAACCTGGTTTTGCATTAAACACACGTTCAATTTCTGCAAAATCAGCCATAGTAACTGGAGAAGCTACTAAAGGATGGTGATTTGCTTTAACTTCATTTAGTTCGTGATCACCACGTAAAGCTAAAGCTACTAATGGCGCCTCTTCTGTTGCCCCTTTTACTACTAAAAGTTTAATTGTTTTAGTAATATCAGTTTTAGTAAAGTCAACTAAGCTTTCAATGCTTGCTACTCCTGGAGTATGTACTTTCTCTACTTCTTTAGTTGGAGCTTGACGAACTGTTGATGGAATTGCTGGAGCTTTTTCAATATTAGCAGCATAGTCAGAGTTTTCGCAATAAGCAATAACATCTTCACCTGCTGGAGCTAGTACTTGGAACTCTTTTGAACCAGAACCACCCATATCACCATTATCAGCTTCTACAGCACGGAACTGAAGACCGCACGCTGTAAATACTTTGTGATATGCAGTTTCCATATCTTTATAAGTTTCTACTAAACTTTCGTGATTTAAGTGGAAAGAATAAGCGTCTTTCATAATAAACTCACGCGTACGTAAAATACCAAAACGCGGTCTTGTTTCATCACGGAATTTAGTTTGAATTTGATATAGATTTAATGGTAATTGACGGTAAGAAGAAACTTCTTGTCTTACTAAGTGAGTAAATACTTCTTCGTGTGTTGGACCTAAAACAAAGTCTGCTTCTTTACGATCTTTGAACTTAAGTAAGTTATTGCCGTAACTATCATATCTTTGCGACTCAATCCATAACTCTGCAGGGATTACCATTGTCGCTAAAGTTTCTAAAGAACCTGCTGCGTTCATTTCACGACGCACAATGTTCTCTACTTTGTTTAATACTCTTTTACCTGTAGGTAACCAAGTGTAGACACCCGAAGCTAATTTACGCACCATACCTGCACGAATCATTAATTTGTGCGAGTCAATTACTGCTTCTGATGGTGCTTCTTTTAAAGTTGCTAAATAATATTTTGAAATACGCATATGAAAAATAAATTTTTAATAAAGATTAAATCACTATAAGAGCCTAATTATTTTCTGGAGTTTCGTTACTACCCTCTTGGGGAGCTTCACTTTGAAGCACTTCACTATTCTCTTCTAAATTAGCTGATTCTGGATTTTCGCTTGATGCTGCAAAATATTTAGTGTCTATAACCTCACCATCCATAAACTTGATATATAGAGGTGTAGTAAAAAAGCCATTAAATTCAAATAACTCTGCTGGAGTATTAGCAATAAATTCAGGAACAAATGGTAAGCTATTAATCTTACCTAAATTGTAATCTATCTCAATGCGAGTAGTTTGCCCTGGAGCTAAATAGTTTGGTCTTTGTTCAGCAGTTAGTTCAGTTGTAAAGGCATTAAAGTCATAATTACTAACATCTGTTAGTTTATAAGAAAGATCGTAAACTACTGGAACTACTAAAAGAAAGTTGGCATAATCATCTTCACTTTCTTCTGAAGGGTTAATTGCTACATTAACCGTTGAAGTTAAAAGTACGCGTTGAATAGGTTTGTCGCTATTGTTTTTAATTAAGTAACTTAAATGTAGAACTTGATCTTTATAAACCTCATCTAAATTTACTACTGGAGTAAACGTTACCGCTTGTTTAAAAGCTTCTACGTTTTCTTTATTAAGGTTTAACAGTTCCTCAACTTGTGAATTTTCATCTAAGTTAATGGCAATATTAGTGAAGTTAACCATTTCTTCAACTACTTTTGGCTCTTGATTACGTTGTGCTACCTTGTCACAGGCAGTAACCAGAGTTCCCACGGTTAAAGCTATAAGTAAAGTTTTTAAATACTTCATTTATTCGCTTAAAAATCTGTTTAGTTAAATTTTAGGATATACCTATTATTTATAATGTTTTATTTAAAAACTTCTAGTTCTTTAATAAAAAATCATAGCTCATAGTATAACATACATAAGATTAAGCTGATAATCTAAAGAAGAGCCTTTTGTTACTTAATTTATCTATCTTTATTAAGAAAAATTGATATAATCTTATAGGTTATTTATTTTTATTTGCAAAAAACAAATAAACGAATTTGCAAAATATTAGGAGGATTCTTGACAGAGACCATTATAATCAAAGGTAAGGAAACAGCTGATCTAATCAAAGATCGTATTCGTCTTGCAACAACTAAGCTAGCTCAAGATCCATTCAATATCCAACCAAAACTAGCAGTAATTCTTGTAGGTCATAATCCTGCAAGCGAAATTTACGTAAAACAAAAAGTAAAATATGCTGCTGAAGTTGGAGTTTTAACAGAAATTCATCGTTTAGATGAAGAAGTAGATTTCGATACTTTATTAGCTTTAATTAAAAAATTAAATGCTGATGAAAGTGTAAACGGCGTAATTTTACAATTACCTTTACCTCTTCATTTAAAACCATATACTTATAAAGCAATGATTGCAATCGATAGCAAAAAAGATGCAGATTGCTTTAATCCAAAAAATATAGGTTTAACTTTCTTAGACCGCGCTAACATTGTTCCATGTACTTCACATGGCGTACTGCAATTACTTGACCAGTACAATGTTGAAGTTCAAGGTAAACATGTAGTAATTGTTGGTGCTTCTAATATTGTTGGTAAACCTTTAGCGTTAGAATTAATTAACCGTAATGCAACGGTATCAGTATGTAATATTCATACTAAAAATATCCGTAACATTACGAAAAGTGCTGACATCTTAGTAGTAGCTATAGGTCACGCTAAATTCTTTGACCATTCTTACGTTAATGAGGATTGTGTAGTTATTGATGTTGGGATTAACCAACTATTTAATAAATCTTATAATCCAGAATTAAAAGCTGAAGTTGAAATGTTTGGTCTAGAAAAAGTTGCGCGTGAATTTGCAGCAACTAATAAATTAACTCTAGAAGAGGCAACTGATAAAGTAAGCAACTCTATCAAAGAACAATTTACTGTAGGTGATGTAGACTTCCATGATCTGCTTGGTAAGTGTGCAATGGTATCAAAAGTACCTGGTGGTGTAGGTCTCTTAACTGTAGCTAACCTACTACACAATACTTTAATTTTAACCCTCTTACAGAAGAAATTAGACTTCACAGACTTTGGTCTAGAAAGAAGATACATTCGCGATAATCGTGATTTAAGTCATAAATAAAATTTAAGGCTCTCTATTTACTAGAGAGCCTTAAATTTTTTAAGTCATTTACCTCAAAGTACGCGCACAACGTTAATTTGGCAAAGGCAAATGAGAATAGTTGGATTAGCTATACCTTTACACAAGATAACAAAGTGAAGAACTATTTGTATTCAGGCTTCCACATAGCCTTTTCAACTACTTCTTCCCAGTTATCTGATGTTACAAGAGCAACTCCTTCAGCTTGTGCTTGTTTTGCTACCGCCACCGCTACTTTAGCAGAAGAGCTACGTAACTCTCTTACTGGAGGAAGAATAGCATGACCTAATTCAGTTGGATTAACTTGGTCAGAAACAGCTTTAGCAGCTACTTCTAACATAGCATCGGTAATTTTGGTTGCTCGTGAAACAATTACCCCAAGACCTAAACCTGGATAAAGTAAAGCATTGTTACCTTGACCAATATGATAAGTAATATCATTATAAACAAACGGTTTTACCGGAATACCTGTGCACACTAAAGCTCGACCTTGTGACCATTTAATTACGTCTTCAGGCATAGCTTCAATTTTCTCATCAGGATTAGATAAAGGTAAAACAATTGGACGCACCACATTAGCCACTAAGGTTTCAATAACCTCTTGTGTAAATGCTCCATGATGAGTTGAAGTACCAATTAAAATTGTTGGTTTTACTTGTTTAATTACTTCTAGTAAACCTATTTCTCCATTAGTTCTTTCCCAAGTACTAACTTCTTCCGGAGCGCGAGCATATTCTTGTTGATAATCTGGTAGGTCATTCATATCTGCAGTTACTAGACCATGACGGTCAATTAACCATACACGTGCTTTAGCCTGCTCACGGGTTAAACCTTCACGTTCCATAGCAGCACTAATTTGATCCGCCATTCCAGTTCCCGCTGTTCCTGCTCCGTAAACTACTAGTCTTTGTTCTTTAAAATTTTCTTGCGTAACTTTTAAACCAGACGTTACAGCAGCCATTACAATAGCCCCCGTACCTTGCATATCATCGTTAAAGATACGGTATTGATCGCGATATTTAGTTAAAATACGTCTTGCGTTACCCGCACCAAAGTCTTCAAAATGCAACATTGCTTTTGGGAAAAACTCAGAGGCAACTTTTAAATACTCGGCGATAAAAGCGTCATATTTTTCTCCACGTACGCGTGGGTGGCGGTAACCTAAGTATAATGGATCGTCAAGAAGTGCTTGGTTATTAGTACCTACATCTAAATTAACTGCAATTGCACGGGCAGGATCAATTCCAGCGGCAGCGGTGTAAACTGCAAGTTTTCCTACTGAAATATCTGTACCATTTACTCCCCAATCTCCAATCCCTAAAATTTGCTCTGCGTCAGAACAAACTAAGAGATCCACATCATCAGCACCTAAAGCTAAATTTGCAAAAGCGGCGCGTATATCTTCAGGATGTTCAATTGATAAATATAAAGCTCGAGATTGACGGTAATTAGAGCTCCATTCTTTAATTGCTTTACCAACTGTAGGATCATAAATAATTGGTAATAACTCTTCTAAATGCTCAGTTATTAGTTTGTAGTACAGCACTTCATTATGATTATGCAGATTATCTAAGTAGATATATTTATGAATATTTTGCTCATAAGACTGCAATTGTGCATAGGCACGTGTTGCTTGTTGCTCTAAACTTTCTACTGCAGAAGGTAAGCGTCCAATAAGCCCTAATTTTACACGCTCTTCATGAGAAAAAGCTGTTTCTTTATTAGTTAATGGATTAGTATAAGCTTCTGATTTAAACTTCATAAATACTCCTTAAATTTATAAATCTCTAGCTAACTCCTATACTTTTATTAAAAATATAAGTATTCTTACAACTATTATCAAGTGTTAAAATGCTAAATTAATCTTGAGCATAAAACTATAGAGCTAGCATAATTTATTAGCCTGTTGTAATGATTATATACCAGCCTAAAGTTATCAACAATAAGCACGTACCAGCAGGAAACAAAAATTTGTGATATAATTTTGAAGTTTTTACAACTCACCATATCTTGTTTTTTCGTACTATGAACATTCTCGTTTTAGATTCATCTTTTGACAAGATGCAAGTAGCAAATTACCATTTTGCTAATGATCAACAGTATCGTTTACTCTCTGCTTACTCTGCTGAAAAAGGAGCACAAGGAGAAAAGGCTTTAGACCTAATTCAGTCTCTAAGCTACGACACTACTAATCCGCAAATTTTTTCAGAATACCAATATTTATTATTTAATCGTGGACCTGGATCATTTGTTGGCACGAGAATTTCTACGAGCTTAGCTCAAGGTATAGCTACAGTTAATCCTGAAATTAATGTAATTGCGGTTTCCTCTTTAGAGATGCTGGCGGCTCAAATTCAATTTCTTGGAGAGCTAGCTAACAAAGCTCAAGCTAAAGAAAATCCATTTACGAATAAAACAAAAATATTTGTTGCTATTGATGCAAATATGGGTGAAAGTTATGTAGCTGCTTTTAATTACCCAGAACTTACCCTTGTAGGTACTGAACAGTTAATTAAAAACACAGAGCTCGAAACTATTTACCAATGCTTAACTTCAGAAGATACTCAAGTTAAAGCAGAAATGATAGCAACAAATAATTACACTCATAAATTTGGCTTTGAGGTGAAAGATCAAGTCATTTTAGTGGGAAATGCCTGGAATAAGCATTATCCGGCTGAACTAACTCTTAACCAATTACTTAATAATGAAGTTTTTGCTCGTGAAATTTATCCTGAGATAAGTCAATACTTTTGTGATCATCTACTAGTACCACAAATGGTCGATGGACAAAGAGTTGGGGTAAACGAAGATGTAATGGAGGATATCTTCGCATTCTTTGAGCAAATTACTGCTTTACCTGATGTACGCTTTTTCTCTGCTTTAATTTTAAGAAAGATTGCGCAACAAGAGTTTACGCCTCGATTAAATATCGAGCCTATCTATATTCGTGATAAAGTCACTTATTAAGTACTGGGAGAGATTGTATATCTTATAACTATAATCTTGATTTGACTCTCTTATGACTGAAAACATTATTTCTACCATTAGTGCTGTTTGGTCATTTTTTAATGACTATCTTTTAATTTTTTCTCTCTTAATTTGTGGTTTATTCTACTTTATTCTGCTAAGAGGGATTCAGATTACCCATTTAAAACACGCTTTTACTTTACTTTGGAATAAAAATATTGCTTATACCGATGATAAAGTAAACATCACTCCAGTACAATCATTCTTAACTGGTTTAGCTGCTCGTATTGGTATGGGTAATATTGCTGGGGTAGCTGCTGCTATTTCTGCTGGTGGACCTGGAGCGGTCTTCTGGATGTGGGTAGCTGCTTTTTTAGGCATGGGAAGTGCCTTTGTAGAAAATACTCTTGCACAGATTTACAAAACTAAAACCGAAACAGGTGAGTTTAAAGGCGGTCCTGCCTTTTATATTACCTATGGTTTAAGAAGTAAAATTGGAGGCTTAATCTTTAGTTTAGTTTTAGCCTTTACTTACGGTTTTGCTTTTATTTCCTTACAAACAAACCAAATTTCAGAGTCATTAAATTATGCCTTTGATATGCCAAAATGGGTGATTGGTTTACTCTTAGTTTTCCTTACAGGGATAATTATTTTCTCTAACTTAAAAACTATTGCCAACGTAAGTGGGGTACTAATCCCAATTATGTCAAGCCTTTACATTTTAATGGCATTAGTATTAATAGTTATCCACTTTACGGAATTACCTAAAGTTTTTTACACTATTGTAACTTCAGCATTTAATACAGATTCTGCTCTTGGGGCTACCATTGGTTTAGCGATCAACTTTGGGGTTAAACGAGGTCTTTTCTCAAACGAAGCTGGGATGGGTTCTTCTCCTAACATTGCTGCTGCTGCTAATGTTAAACACCCTGTAAGCCAAGGTTTTGTACAAATGATTGGTATCTTCTTTGATACAATTATCATCTGTTCATTAACTGCGTTTATTGTTCTTATGTCTGGGGTATACGGTACACCAGCAGCAGAGGGTCTAGAAGCTGCTTCATTAGCACAGGCTTCTGTAGAAGCTTTTATGGGTAAAGTTGGGGCAGAGTTACTTGTATTTATTATCTTCCTCTTTGCCTTTACTTCGGTTCTAGGTTACTACACCTATGGTTCTGTAGGAATTTACTACATTACTGGTAACAAATGGGTAGCTCACCTATACCGTTTAGTTGTGCTAGGCTTTACTTTCTGGGGAGCTTACAAATCTCCGCAATTAGTGTGGAATACTGCTGACGTATTTATGGCGATAATGTGCTTTATTAACGTAGTAGCCTGTCTACTTCTTTGGAGACCTCTATTTACGGTATATAAAGATTATCGTGAACAAAGAAAGAGAGGAATTGAAATTCCAGTCTTTGATGTGCATAAATATCCGTCTTTAGCAAAAACTTTACCAGATCCTGATATCTGGAGTGCTGAACGTCATCGTATGCAAGCACAACAAGAACAAGCTAATCAAAATAATTAGCAACAAATCATTAAAAAAGTGTTTAAAAAAGAGAGAGCTTTGCTCTCTCTTTTTGCATATTTCAACCGTAGATTTTTTTACTCATTTAGTCAAGTTTAGGCTATAATATTTAGCCGTGTCTTGGTAGGGATTTTTTAGTTACAACAAACTAAAAAACTTATCACCTACAACCGAAAATCTCACTTTTTTAATGGAATATAGATATTGAAAAAATTTGCACTTTTATCATTAATTCTTTCTATTCTCTTTTTATCTACCGCTTACGCAGTTGTTCTCCCTCCAAATACCAAACTCGCAGATAAGCAAGTTCTCAAATATGCTATCTCTCGCACGCCAGAATCAATTGATCCAGGAATTAATGTTGACTGGTCAATTCAACAAGTACAAAAAGGATTATTTGATACTTTAGTACGTCGTGATAACACTGGTGAGATGGTAGGCGTTGGAGCTATCTCTTGGACAACTAGTGAAGATGGTTTAACTTGGACTTTTAAATTAAGACCTGAAGCTACTTGGAGCGACGGCCAAATGGTTAAAGCCCAAGATTATGTTTACGCATGGCAACGTATTATTGACCCAAATACCGGAACCTTAGGCGCTGAATATATTTCCGTTCTTAACTTAAAAAATACCAAAGAGATCAAAGCTAAAGAACTTCCAGCAAGTGCTTTAGGCGTTGAAGCTTTAGATGACTTAACTCTAGTTTTACATCTTGATAAACCAACACCTTGGTTACTTGATACTTTAACTCTATTACCTACAGCTCCAGTACGTCAAGACATTATTGAAAAGTATGGGATTAGTTGGACTAGTCCAAAAAATATTGTTTCAAATGGACCTTACAAATTAGTTGCTAACAAGTTAAACGAAATAGTTTCTTTTAGTTTACGTGACGATTACTGGGATCGTAAAAATATCTATATCGAACAAATTCACTTTGAAGTTTTACCTAAAGGAATGAGTTCTTACTTAAAATACTTAAGTGGAGAGTTTTACACGGCAAGAATTCCTGATAGATACCTCAATCAAGCTTTAGCAGAGCGAGCTAATGAAATTATTGTTGAACCTTATCCTTCAACTTACGCAATTATTGTTAATACTCGCAATGAAAAACTGCAAGATGTTAGAGTTCGTCAAGCCCTCAATCTTTTAATGGATAGAGATTTTATTGCGGAAAAATTCTATCGTCTCTATATTCCAACAACTATTGTTGCTCCTACTATTCTTGAAGATGGTAACTTACAACAAGAAGTTAAATCCAATTTAGACCCTAAAGAACGTAAAAATAACATTGCAAAAGCAATTGACTTACTAACCCAAGCTGGTTATAGCCAAGAAAACCCTCTAGTTTTAAACTGGGTATACACACGAGGCACTGAAGCGGATCGTAATAATATCGGTATTAGTAGCATGCTAAGTGATTTCTCTAATGGTTTAGTAAAAATCAACTTAGTATCTAACGACATTACCACTTACTATTACAAAATCCAGCAGTATGATTTTGATCTTGCTTTCTATATTATGAATGCAGATTTTTATCATGTTGCAAGCTTTTTCAATGTCTTTAATCCTGGAAATGCAAATAACTTTTCAGGCTGGACTAATGCAAAATTTAGTGAGTTATACGAATTAGCTTATGAAGAAAAAGATCCAGCAAAACGTCAAGAGATCTATCAACAAATGAATCAGATCTTACAAGATGAAGTGCCGGTAATCCCATTCTTACTAAGTGTACGTTTAATTGTTAAATCTCCAGCTTTAGGTGGCTTTAATGGTACTTTACCATTTACTTATATGCGTGATCATTACATCATCGCTGATAAGAAAATCGCACCTGTTAAATAAGCTACTAAATTTTACGGTAAAGAGAAGAATCACATTTGTGGTTCTTCTCTTATTTTATGCAAACCTCACCCCTATACAGGCTCATTGTTACAATTCTCCCCTAGAGCTTCCTCAAATATAGGGATTCCCGAACAA
>NZ_NRHC01000038.1 GCF_003585885.1 Psittacicella hinzii
AACTGTGACTTAGCCATTTTTTCTCCTAGAGATCCACACTTCAACATGGAATATTAAAATGTGAAGACTATTAAGTTAATTAAAAATTTATAAAAAATTTATGTATTACAATAAAAAACTATTTACATTATACTAAAATTCTTTAGCTCTTACACAATTTTAATATTTGTAATTTCAAAGATTTAACTTAAAAGGTAAGGATTTTGTTGCTTTTAGGTGACCATTTTGTTAAATTAGAATTTAACTAAATGTAAATTTCAAGGATTGTTTTGATGAGTAGTTCTATTTTAAATTTAAATCCAACGTTACTTTGGAAATGGTTTAACACAATTTGCTCTATTCCACATCCAAGTTATCACGATGAACCATTAGCAGAATATATATTCAACTGGGCAAAGCAACAAAATTTATTTGTTGAAAAAGATAGCGCTGGAAATATATTAATTCGTAAACCAGCAACAGCCGGTTATGAAAAGGTACCTTCTATTGCCATTCAAGCGCACCTTGACATGGTTCCACAAGCTGACTCTGACAAGCAACATGACTTTCTTGTAGATCCTATTACCCCAGTAATTAAAGATGATTACCTTTATGCAGATAACACAACTTTAGGTGCTGATAATGGGATAGGTGTAGCTTCTATTCTGGCAGTTTTAGAGGACAACTCTTTAGAACATGGTCCAATTGAAGCACTACTTACTCGTAATGAAGAAGTAGGCATGGAAGGGGTTATTGGTTTAGCTGAAAATTGGTTAGAGTCTAAACTATTAATTAATACAGATACTGAAGAGTGGGGAGAGTTATACTTAGGATGTGCTGGTGGTTCTGATTTAACTTTCCATAAAGATTTAGAATTTAAACCTCTAAAAGAAAACTCTAAAGTTTACAAAATTTCTTTAACAGGGTTTAGAGGTGGCCACTCTGGTTGTGACATTCATACTAACCGTGAAAGTGCTATTAGATATCTAAATAAACTTTTATACTCGATTTACCGTAAAGTTAAGTTTAATTTTATAGACTTATATGCTGGTCAAGCTAGAAATGCAATACCAAGAGAAGCATATGCTACTGTAGCGGTTACTAATGAAAACCATGCTAGCTTTTTAGACCAATTACAAAAAGCTATAGAGAAATTTACTAACAGCTTTAAGCTAGCTGAGGTTAATGGTAAGTATAGTTTTACAGAGTTAGAGGTCGCTGAAAATCATAAGCGTATAAGTTGCTCTCAAATGCCTACTTTACTAAATTTCTTAGTTTTAGTACCAAATGGAGTAGTGCGTTACTCTGACGAATTTGAGAATACCACTGAAACCTCTTTATCTGCTGGGGTTATGCGTTTAAATCAAGAAGATGGATTTAAATACTTAATCTTATCTCGTTCAGTTATCGACTCTTCTAATGAAATCCTTGCTGAAGAAATGCAAGCTCTTGCCGAATTAACTGGAATTAAGTTATCAGTTTCAGGCACTTACTCTAGTTGGACACCAGAGTATAACGACTTTACTCGCTATGTTGAAAATGAATATAACAAAGCAGTTGGCGGTAAGGTTAAGGTTAAAGTTATCCACGCTGGTCTGGAATGTGGAATCTTAAAAGGTCACTACCCTGAAATGAAGGTAGTCTCAATCGGTCCTGATATTCACAATCCGCATACTCCTAAAGAGCATGTTAAAATCTCATCTGTAGAAAATTATTATAATTTATTAATCAATCTACTTAAAAATGCGAGAGATTTAACAGCCTAATAAAAACTAAAGCAAGGCAACAACTGGTTGCTTTGCTTTTTTTCTTTTACTAACTATTTCTTATTAGTAATCTCGTGTTATAATCGTAACATAACGGGAGCTCTTTATAATGTCAAATAAATACACAGATTTTGGTTTCAAACAGATACCAATTGAACAAAAAGAGAAATTAGTTGCTGGTGTTTTTGACTCTGTTGCAAAAAAATATGATCTCATGAATGATATTTTATCTTTTGGGATACACAGAAGTTGGAAAAAGCATACTATTAACTGTAGCGGAGCTAAAGCAGGTGATAAAATCCTTGATTTAGCTGGAGGAACCGGAGATTTTACCGAAAAATTTAGCGCTATAGTTGGCGAAACTGGTGAAGTTACACTATCTGATATCAATGCTAATATGCTGTCAGTTGGTAAAGAAAGATTGACAAACAAGGGAATTGTTAATAATGTTAGATATGTTCAGGCTAACGCTGAACAATTACCTTTCCCTGATAACTATTTTGATGTCATAGTTATCAGTTTCGGTTTAAGAAATGTTACAAATAAAGATATAGCTCTAAAAGAAATGCACCGTGTTCTAAAAGTCGGTGGTAGAGCGTTGATCCTTGAGTTTTCTAAGCCAACTAATCAACTGTTGGAGAGTGCTTATAATTTATACTCTTTCCAACTATTGCCTTTAATTGGTGACATTGTCGCGAACGATGCAGATTCTTATAGATATCTAGCTGAGAGTATACGTAAACACCCTGATCAAGATACTCTTAAACAAATGATGATCGAAGCAGGATTTGCACAAGTTGGCTATCAAAATTTAACTGGTGGTATTACAGCATTACACCGAGGATTTAAATTTTAAATTTATAAGGATTTAAGTTGTGAAACAATACCTTGATCTTTTAAGACATATACAGAGTAATGGTCAATTTAAATCTGATCGTACAGGTACCGGAACACAATCAGTTTTTGGTTACCAAATGAGATTTGATCTAAATGAAGGCTTTCCTTTGGTTACTACCAAAAAATTGCATATTAGATCCATCATTCATGAATTACTTTGGTTCTTAAATGGTGATACAAACATCAAGTATTTAAATGATAACAAAGTAACCATTTGGGATGAATGGGCTGATGAAAATGGAAGCCTTGGTCCTGTATATGGTAAGCAATGGACAGCTTGGGAAACTGCAGACGGTAAAGTTATCAATCAGATTGAACAAGTTATCAATGAAATTAAGACTAACCCTGATAGCCGTAGACTGATAGTTAGTGCTTGGAATGTTGGTGATTTAGATAAAATGGCTTTAGCACCCTGCCATGCTTTTTTCCAGTTCTATGTAAATAATGGTAAACTATCTTGTCAACTTTACCAAAGATCATGCGACACGTTTTTAGGCTTACCTTTTAACATTGCTTCTTACGCGTTATTAGTACATATGGTTGCTCAACAATGTGATTTAGAAGTTGGTGAGTTCGTGTGGACAGGCGGTGATGTTCATATCTATGAAAATCATAAAGAACAAGTTAATCTGCAGTTAACTAGAGAACCTCTAGCTTTACCAAAACTTGTTATTAAGCGCAAGCCGGAATCTATTTTTGATTATAAATTTGAAGATTTTGAAATTGTTGACTATCAAAGTCATAAAGCGATTAAAGCTCCAGTAGCTGTTTAACGTATCTATTTGTGTACTAGCACACTTCTACCTTTAACTATAATTATTTTAATTTAAGGCATTCCTTATTATGCGCAAATTCAAACAATTCTTTGAAAATGAGGCTTCTGGGGGTATTGTTCTTATTCTATGTGCTGCGTTAGCTCTGATAATTGCAAACACTCCATCTCTTCAAAGCTACTACTCTTCATTTTTACATTTTTATATTGATTTCTCAATTGCTAACTTTGAGATTATCCATTTAAGTGTAGAGCACTTTGTTAATGACGCTTTAATGGCAATATTCTTTATAGTTGTTGCTATAGAGATTAAACATGAGATGCTCCATGGTCACCTTTCAAGCTTTAAACAGGCTAGCTTTCCATTCTTTGGAGCTTTAGGTGGCATAATCTTCCCAATTATCTTTTATTTTCTTTTTACTTTCCATGATCCAAATTTAATTCATGGGGCTGCTATTCCAATGGCTACTGATATTGCCTTTGCCATTGGGGTACTATCACTTCTTGGAAAACTTGTTCCACCAGCTCTTAAGATTTTCTTACTAGCTCTTGCGGTAATTGATGACTTAGGTGCTATCGTTGTAATTGCAATATTCTATACAACTGACATAAGCTTCACTCATTTAGGTGTTGGAATTGCTTTACTGGGTTTAATGTTCTTACTAAATAGAATGAACGTTAAAGCAATTACTCCTTACTTACTAATTGCTTCAGTGGTATGGTATTGCTTCCTACACTCTGGTATTCATGCGACAATTGCAGGTGTTCTAACTGGTTTCCTACTACCTAATAGAGATATTAACGGTAAAAATGTTTCTAACGAAGTAGCTAATTATTTCAACCCATATGTTAAATGGTTAATTATTCCTCTATTTGCCTTTGCAAACTCAGGTGTTACTTTAGGAGATGTTAGTGGAGTATTAGCTGAAAACTCAAGTTTAATCTTAGGTATTTTCTTCGGTCTCTTATTTGGTAAACCAATTGGTATTTTAATCTTTACCTTTGTTGCTTCGAAATTAAAAATTACAGCTAAACCTCAATCTGTAACTTGGGATATGATATTCTTTGTTGGCATCATTTGTGGTATTGGCTTTACAATGTCTATCTTCATCGTGAACTTAAGCTTCCCTGGTATTTCAATGGAAGACCGTATGCATATTGATATTGCTCGTTTAAGTATCTTAGGTACTTCTTCAATAGCTGCGATTATTGGTTTAATTTTAACTAGATTAAACTTAAAACACCACGAAAAGAAAAACGCATTAAATAAAGTTAAAGATTAAGTAAAGAGAATTTTTACTTAATTAATAATAAAAGCCCCTTAAACTAAATTATAGTTTAAGGGGCTTTTGCTATTTTTCATTTAGCCATTTAGCAACTTCTGGTGCGCAATAAGTTAAAATACCATCACAACCAGCACGTTTAAAACACATCATTGCTTCTAAAACAGTTTTCTTATAATCTATCCAACCGTTTAGCGAAGCTGCCTTTAGCATTGCATATTCACCTGAGACATGATAAGCAAAAGTTGGAACTTTAAAAGTATCCTTCACTTGTCTTACAATATCTAGATACGGTAGACCTGGTTTAATCATAACCATATCAGCACCTTCATTTAAATCTAATGCAACTTCATGTAAAGCTTCATTTGCATTAGCAGGATCCATTTGATAAGTAAATTTATTCCCGCCTTTAATGTTATTAGCAGAACCAACTGCATCTCTAAAAGGACCATAAAATGATGAAGCATATTTCGCAGAATAAGCCATAATCTGTACATTATGAGCTTTTACTTCTTCTAATGCCTTTCTAATTGCGCCTATTCTTCCGTCCATCATATCTGATGGTGAAATAATATCTGCTCCGGCCTCTACATGACTTAGGGCTTGTTTTACAAGCACTTCAACTGTAATGTCATTTAAAACATAACCCTCTACATCAATTATTCCGTCTTGACCATGTACTGTGTAAGGATCTAATGCTACATCAGTCATTACTCCAAGTTCAGGAATCTCATCTTTTAACATTCTAATGCACTGTTGCACTAAGCCGTTAGGGTTATATGCTTCTTCTGCAGTTAAAGTTTTATTACTTTCAACTACGGGAAACAGAACTATTAATTTAATACCATCTTGAAACCATTGTTTTGCTTCTTTAACTAAGAGATCTTTAGACAAACGAAATTGTCCTGGCATTGAACTAATTTCTTCTTTTCTATTTTCTCCCTCAAGAATGAACACAGGGTAAATTAAATCGTCTGTTGTGAGTACATTTTCACGCACTAGACTACGAGCAAAATCACTTTTACGATTACGACGTAATCTTGTTGTTGGATACTCTCTATTTAAAATATTTAAACTCATAAGTAAATTTATTAAATTTAAAAGCAATAGCTGACATACAATGGTATCTATCGCTTCTATAGCTAAAAGATAACCAACTACTCTATTGCTAATTTAACCGGAGAATCAATAATAACCTAAAGTTGTTTACCATAATTACTCTTTAGCTAAACATTACTAAGCTTAAAAGTATAACTAAAGACACTAAGGTAATTAATATTAAATAACTGGTTATCTTTTGTGATCTACGCACTTGCGTTTCTAAATTATTTAATTTTTGTAAAACTTGTTGTTGATTATCAAATAATCTATACATATCGTCGGGAATGTAGCTCATAAAATTCAAGAACTGTGGCATATTTTTCATAGCCTTACTTGCTTGATTTTTTACGCTATATTCTCTAACAAACCATTCTTCTAGAATAGGCTTAGCTGTGTCCCATAAATTTAGATCAGGGTAAACATTTCTTCCCATTGCTTCAACATAAACTAATGTTTTTTGCAGTAAAAGCAATTGAGGTTGTACCACCATATTAAAGTCGCGTGCAACTTTAAATAGATTTTTTAAGACCACGCTAAAGCGAATTTCATTTAATGATTTATTAAAAAGAGGATCTAACGAATAAGAAATCTTACGTTCAAATTCGTTTATATCGATCTTCCCTCTTATCCAACCAGAGTTAACATGCAACTCTGCAATACGACGATAATCTCTACGGAAAAAAGCTATTAAATTTTCAACAAGGTACTTTGTATCTAATGGCGTTAAACTTCCAACAATACCAAAATCTATTGCTATATAAGTAGGATCTTTAGGGTTACTAATATTTACAAAAATATTTCCAGGGTGCATATCAGCATGGAAAAAATTGTAATCAAGTAGTTGCCTAAAAAATATTTCCACCCCTCGTTTAGCAAGTAATTCACAATCAACTTGGTTATCAACTAAAGTTTGATAATTATTTATGGAAGTACCATAAATCTTTTCAGAAATCACCCAATCCTTAGTTGCGCAAAATATTTTTGGTATATATAAGATATGAGAGTTTAGCCAATGATCTCTCAATGTTTGACCATTACCAGCTTCACAAGTTAAATCTAACTCAACTCTAAAATTATTCTCTAGCTCATCAATGACTTCACTACCTCGGAGACGATTCGATTGATCTATATACCTAGAGATAAAATTAAAAATTGATCTAATTAACTTTAACTCTGCGGTTACCTTTTCTCTTACCCCTGGCTTTATTACTTTAATCACTATAGGTAAATTTTCAGCGCTATAGTTAAAATCATCTTGATTAAAAATTACTTTTTCTTGATTACTAGCTTTTTCAAGTAAGTAATTTTTATATTCAGTTAATTTTAGATCGGCTTGGTAAACCTGAGCTATTGAAGCACTTGCTATAGGTTGAGCATCAAAATTTTCAAATAATTTATCAAAACTTACTCCAATATCTTCTTGTAAACGAGTTTGCACATGTTGCACATCACTCGGAGTTGTATTATCTTGCAGTTTCTTAAGTTCTTGAACTACTTCAAAATCAAAAAAGTCATCTTGAATTGAAAGCAACTGTCCTAGTTTTATCCAGATTGGTCCTAGTTCTTCAAAAGCTTGTTTTAACCTTACTCCAAAACTTAAATTTTTGTTTTTTGCAGGTACCCAAAAATAAAACCAACCTAAGAATTTACAAAACTTATTTCCTTTATTTTGGTACAAATACTCGTCTATACGATATCTTCGCAAAATAAAACTAATATAAAGTAATCTAAAAATATTTCTCACTTTAGTTCTTTTTTATCTGTTTTAACAAGTCATCAAGGACTAACTTAATGTTTGGCAGTTTATTTTCAATACCAGCCAATAAAGAGCCATTTGTTTTATTATCTTTTATAGAGTCATCACGAAATGGATCATTATTAAATTCATCTTGGGACTTATTGCTATAACTATTTAGATTTGAATCGTTTATAAAAGTAACTAAATTATTTACAGTTCTATTTATATGTTGTCCAGCTTTAGAGATTAAATGTGCAGGAACATCACCAATATAGTAACTTAAAATATTTTCAGCAGAAAGGTCAACACGTGAACTTAGATTCAATATATTTATTAAGTACTTATTGTCCCCCTCAATGCTAAGCTTATTTTCTTTTATAAGCTCTTCAAAATCTTCTTGGCGATTGATTAAACTAAGCACTGCACTTTGCTTTGCTGTAATTAGCAGATCACTATTCTCAATATGGTCTACTTTTTTTACTGAAATCTTATCTGCTATTTCAGCTTTATAAGTTAAATTTAGGTCTTCAATACAAAAGTATAAATTTTTATCTTTTAAACTAAGAAAATCACTTGTATTCTTTAAGTTATCTGCAACTAAATAATCAATTGTTTGATTCGCAAATGTAACTAATCTTTCATTTACAAAATCATTTTTAATTGCCCCAAATAAGATAGAAATAAAATTCACCTGAAACCTCTTATTATGAAAGATAGATATTATTATACAAGTCCAAGGCGCTAAATTCTTAATTTAACACCTTGGACTTGTAAAAATTTATTTAAATATCTAGCAATATTTGTGTTGGATCTTCTAAAAGTTCTTTAACTTTTACTAAGAAACGAACTGAATCTTTTCCATCAATTAAACGGTGATCATATGATAGCGCAATATACATCATCGGACGGATAACAATTTGATCATCTACAACTACAGGACGCTTTTTAATACCATGCATCCCTAAGATAGCTGATTGTGGTGGATTAATAATTGGCGTTGAGAATAAAGATCCAAATACCCCACCATTAGTAATAGTGAAGTTACCACCCGTCATATCTTCAATCGTTAATTTATTGTTATTTCCTTTTTCAGCTAGATCAGCGATATCTCTTTCAATATCAGCTAAAGATTTGTTCTCTGCATTACGTAGTACAGGAGTAACTAAACCTCTTTCAGTTGATACGGCAATCGAAATGTCCGTTGTATTAGAGTAAATGATATCATCATTTTCAATACAAGCTGAAATGATAGGAAACTCTTTCATTGCTTCAGATACTGCTTTTACGAAAAAGCTCATAAAACCCAAACGGATATTATGCTTTTTCATAAACTTTTCGCCATATTTTTTACGTATATCAATAATACTTTGTAAATCTACCTCATTAAAAGTAGTCAACATTGCAGTACTATTTTTAGACTCTAATAAACGTTGAGCAATATGCTTACGAATATTAGTCATAGGTACACGTGTTTTGAAAGGATTTACTACTTCATTAATCTGACGTAGTTTAATTTCATTAGCAATAACACGTGGAGGAAGTTTATTACGTAAATAGTTTTCCACTTCATCTGAAGTAATACCATGCTCACTAATCTTACGTCTAGCACTTGGACCTAAATTAACTTCTTTAGCTGCTAGAGTAAAATCATTTTCTTTTACTAAAGATTTCTCACTTGTAGAAGCTGGTTTTTGTAATGGAGCTTTAGCAACTTTTTGCGCTGGAGTTTCTGATTTAACTTCAACTTGCTCATCAGTTTTAGAAGCAATTTCTGGAGCTACTTCATGAGATTTAACCTCATCAGCTACTGCGCTTTTCTCCTCTACTTTATTAGAATCACTTTCTTTCTTACTGTTCGAATCTGATTTTTCTTGAGCAGCAACTTCAAATTTTGCAATAGGTTGATCTGTTGTAATCGTTGCTCCTGCTTGCTCCAAAAACTCAACTATATGTCCATCTTCAGGAGCAGATACTTCGAATGCTACCTTGTCACTTTCAACAACCGCAATAGTATCACCAGCATTAACATGCTGTCCAATTGAAACTAACCATCTGTTTAATTCTGCATTTGCAACAGATTCTGGTAATAATGGACCTTTAATAATATAACTCATTTTTTAACCTAAACTTTGTTAAATAAAATAATTATCTAAATTATTCAAGTTCGATAAAATCTTATCTAACTCTTCTTTATGAACGCTTTGGTATCCTGTAGCAGTAGAAGCACTTGCTTTTCTACCATTATAACCAATGTGCACTTTGCCTAACTTATCACCAAGTAATTTTAATAGAGAAGGTAAGATGTAGTTCCAATATCCTTGATTTTGAGGTTCATCTTGTACAACTTCTATAAGTTTTAAATTAGGGCATTTACTCAGGATTTTGCTAATAGATTTAGCTGGTAGCGGATATAGCTGTTCTAGATGGAGATGGAATATCTCTTCACTATTTAATTCTTTAAGTCTATCACTTACATCAAAGCGAATTTTTCCTGAAGTTATCACTACTTTAGTAACCTTATCGCTAAGCTTATTCACATCATAAACAGCCTCTGCAAAAGATGATGAAGCGATTTCGCTTATAGTTGCACTAGCTTGCTCATGACGTAGTAATGATTTAGGTGTAAACACAACTAAAGGTTTTTTGTATTTTGCTAATCCTTGATTTACTAGTAAGTGATACATATTTTTAGCTTCAGTAGGTACTACAACTCTTAAGTTGTTATCAGCACATAACTGTAAGAATCGCTCAATACGTCCACTTGAGTGTTCAGGTCCTTGCCCCTCATAACCATGAGGAAGAAGCATTGTTAAGCCAGACACTTGTCCCCACTTAGTTTCACCTGAAGCAATGAATTGATCTATGATTGGCTGTGCACCATTTGCAAAGTCACCAAATTGAGCTTCCCACAGAACTAAAGTTTCAGGAGAGACAATACTAGCTCCATACTCAAAACCAAGAACACCACTCTCTGATAGAGTTGAATCCCACACTTCAAACTTAACGTTATTATCTTTAGCAAATTCACTTAAAGGAATATATTCTTGGGCTTTATTAGCTCCACGAATAACAGAAGCACGATGGAAGAAAGTTCCTCTACCAGCATCTTCACCTGTTAAACGAATATTTACACCTTGTTGTAAAAGGGTCGCAAAGGCTAATTGTTCAACTTGCCCCCACTGTAGTTTTTTATCTTCAACTAAAGCTTCTAAACGTTGGTTATAGAGTTTTTGTAAAGTATTAGCAACTTGATAATTTTCAGGAAGATTAACTAATTGCATAGCAAGATCTTTTAACTCACGACTAGATAATTTTTCATAGTCAGCTAGTTTGTAATCCTCTTCATTAGTTAATGTTGGGGATTTAATAAATTTCTCTTGAAAATCTATTTCTTTTTCCCACTGTAAGTTACCTATACTTAAATCTTCAGTAGCAAGATTAAACTCTCGATAATATTTCTTTCTAATATCATCTAAATACTGTTCCTCAATAATCCCCTCTTGAATTAAGTTGCGAGAGTAGATTGTTGAGATTAATTTTTTCTCTTTAATTAACTGATATAGATCTGGTTGTGTAATTGTTGGATCTTCAGCTTCATTATGCCCTTGACGTCTATAACCAATTAAATCAATAAATACATCTTTTTTGTATCTTTGACGGTATTGAAACGCTAAGTTTGCAGCTTTAGCTACAGCGTCTAGATCTTCTGCATTAACATGGAAAATAGGCGCGTCAATCATTTTAGCTATATCTGAAGCATAAGTTGATGAACGCATATCTTTGAGATTATTCGTTGTAAAACCTATCTGGTTATTTAAAACAATATGAATCCCACCACCTACAGAGTATCCTCTGGTGTTAGACATATTTAGAATTTCTTGAACAATCCCTTGACCTGATACAGCAGAATCACCGTGAATATAAATAGGTAAAACGTAATCAGTACCTTTTGAATTAGCAACATCAAAATCTACAGAATTTGAGTTCTCTTCTTCTGCAAGATTATACTCTGTGGCTTTAGCTCTTGCTGCACCCATGGCAATAGCACTTACAAACTCAAGATGCGAAGGGTTAAACATTAAGTGAGCATTTAGGTAATTTACCGGCTTGTTATCAGTTAAGTTGCTTAGTGATTCACTACCTTTGCCAGTTTTTACAAATCTCGCACTTCTACCATAGTGATACTTAACATCTCCGCTAAAGCTATCATCTAATGTATGCTTACCTGCAAAAAGATCATAGATCTCCTGCATAGGCATACCTAGTTGATTAACAAGAACGTTTAATCTTCCTCTATGAGCCATACCTAAAACAACATCACGTAGATTATTATCCGCGCTTAAATTAAATAAGCTGTCTAGTAATGTCATTAAAGATTCTGTTCCCTCTAAGGAGAAACGCTTAGCTCCAGGGTACTTATTATTTAAAATAATTTCAAATTGCTCCGCTTTAACTAAACGATTTAAACGTCTAATCTTATCAACATAAGCACTTTCATTATTTGAAAGCTCAATTGCTTTACACAACCACTCTTTTACGGCTAGGTTACTAATATGATTTAATTCATAGCCTATTGTTGAAGTATATAAATATCTCAATTTAATGTAGAGATCTGATACTTTATACTTCTTTTGTCCTGAAAAAGGAGTTAATAAAGTTACTTCTTGATCAGGGTGTAAGTTAAAGTCAATTAAATTGAATGGGGTGCTTTCGTTGCGTTTCCAAATATTTAATGGATCAATATTCGCTATAAGATGACCGTAGTTACGGTAAGTCTCAATTAAATTAGCACAATTAATATTTTCATTGCCTACTGAGCTTGCGTAATATTTGCTTTTTGTGATTTGAGAACTCTCTTCTAAATTATGGAAGAGTTGAGCCCAATTATCATCAACACTATTAGGATCGGTCGCATATTGCTCATACAATTGCTCAATGTATAGCTGGTTAAATCCTGTTAACGAAGTCGTACTTAACCATTCTTCTAGAGATTTTCTAGACATACTTAATCCTTAGATTAAAAATTTATTAATTATTCAAGAGCTTCTTGCGCTCTTATTGCACTTTCAGTTCTATATTTTGCCTGCTCTTGGTTTATCTTTTGTTGAATTTCTGAAGATAAACCTGTCATAGCTTCAAATTTCTTGTTAATTACAGATGGAACGCCATTGTATGATAATTTTACTTCGCCATTAACAAACAGTAGAGCCTGACCATTGGTCATTTTATTCCACTTTTCATTAGTTACAGGCATAGTACAAATAATTGTAACCTTATCATCACTGTTAGCATAACAACTTAAGTTTATTACTCCACCATCATCAACTCGTCGAATCAAAGTATCATCTGAAGCAGAGCGGCTTATCCAATAAAGATTGGTCGAACAATGAGCTATTAAAAAACTACCATTCGAAACTACAAAGTTTAAAATCCCTGCGCTTGCATAACTATCAGCAAATTTTGCAACTGCTAAAAATAAGATTTCAACTTCAGGTTTTTGAGGGAACTCTTTTTCTAAATGTGAAATCAAGTGAGTAAAAAATAGTTCACTGTCAGTCTCCCCAACTACACTTTGCTTTTCCTTTTCAGTTATATTAGGAAATGACTCTAAGTGACCGTTATGACAGAACACCCAGTTATCTCCCCATAACTCACGAACAAATGGATGACAGTTGATTAATTTAGGGGCACCAGATGAAGCTCTACGAATATGAGCGATAATATTGCTACTTTTAATTTGATAAATTCTTACTAAATTTCTAACGTATGAATTGTAAGCAGCTTTATCATCTTTTAAAAGTCGAACATTATTATTCTTTTCAAAAAAAGCTATACCAGTACCATCAACATTGGTTTCAGTTATCCCTGCACGATTTACAAACCCCTCAAAAGAGAAAGTAATATCTGTAGGAGAATTTGCATTTAATGCTAAAATCTGGCACATATAATCAAATTTCTTGTAATATTTCTTTTATTCTAGTATTTGAAAGTATTATGTTAATAATAACATTTTTCTCTGCTAATTACTAAAAGCTCAAGTTATTTTTTGAATAATTTATTATATAATCTTTCTTAGATTAATTTGCAGTTAGTAAACATATTTATGAATTTTGAATCCCTACAAGATTTTGTAGAATACCTAGAAGAAAGAGATCTTTTGAAAAGAATTAGCTTAGAAGTAGATCCTCATCTAGAAATTACAGAAATCTCAGACCGCACTCTTAGAAAAGGCGGACCTGCTTTACTTTTTGAAAATGTAAAAGGAAGTAAATACCCAGTGCTTACAAATCTTTTTGGAACACAAGAAAGAATTGCTTTAGCTATGGGATTAAAAGATACTTCTGAATTACAAAAGTTCGGTGAGCTTTTAGCGAAACTAAAAGAACCTGAACCACCTGAAGGCTTTAAAGATGCTATTGCTAAATTAGGTCTATACAAAAACATTCTACACATGCGCATAAAAGAAAAAAGCAAAGGCGCATGTCAAGAAATTGTTTATCAAGATCAGGAAGTAGATTTAGACCAGATCCCTATTATGACTTGTTGGCCTGAAGACGCTGCTCCACTTGTAACTTGGGGATTAGTTGTTACTAAAGGACCATATAAAAAGCGTCAAAATATGGGAATATACCGCATGCAAAAGATAGCAAAAAATAAGCTAATCATGCGTTGGTTGTCTCATAGAGGTGGAGCCTTAGATTTCCAAGATTGGAAGAAAGAAAACCCAGGTAAGAAGTTCCCTGTTTCAGTTGTTATTGGTGCTGATCCTGCTACGATCATGGCTGCTGTTACCCCTATCCCAGATACACTATCAGAATATGCTTTTGCAGGTTTACTTCGCCAATCTCCATCTGTAGTTGTGAAGTCATTAAGTAATGAACTAATGGTTCCTGCTACTGCAGAGATGGTACTAGAAGGGTATATTGATCCTGAAGAGTTAGCTGTTGAAGGTCCGTTTGGAGATCATACTGGATATTATAATGAAACCGAAAAATTTCCAGTATTCACAGTTACTCATGTAACTATGAAAAAGTCAGCAATTTACCATTCTACTTATACTGGGCGCCCACCAGATGAACCTGCAGTATTGGCGGTAGCATTAAATCACGTATTTACACCGATACTTAGAAAACAATTTCCAGAAATTGTTGACTTCTATTTACCACCAGAAGGTTGTTCCTATAGACTTGCTGTTGTAACTATTAAGAAAGAATACCCAGGGCATGCTAAACGCGTTATGTTTGGGGTATGGTCTTTCTTACGTCAGTTTATGTATACAAAATACGTCATTGTCTGTGATGATGATATTAACGCTAGAAGTTGGGATGATGTCATTTGGGCTATAACAACTCGAACTGATCCTGCGCGAGACTTTACTATTATTAATAATACGCCAATTGATTATCTAGACTTTGCTTCTCCTGTCTCTGGTTTAGGCTCAAAACTAGGTATTGACGCAACAAACAAATGGGAGGGTGAAACTTCACGAGAATGGGGTCGTAGTATTGTCAAAGATAAAGAGATAGTAGATAAAGTTGATCGTATCTGGGAAAAATTAGGTATTGATTAAATTTTATATCCCATAGTTTTACATTTTTCTTAAAGGTTTATCCCTCTTTAAATAATATTCTTACTTAATCAAGTAACTATATTTTTAGACAACTTAACCAGTAGACGGTAGGAGAATGAAATTTCTTCTACCGTTTACTTTCATATATATAACAGCAAATCTTCATAGCTGTTTTTTTGTAAGAGAATTAGGTGAATAAATTTAAGAAAAATATCTTACTCTAGTGTATAATGTGCCTAATTTTTTTATATACTAATTCCTGTTTTTTATTTTTATAGTAAAAAATAAGCTAATAATCAAGCACTTCATCATTTTTTAGCATTTAAAAATAATCAGCATACAGTTTATTAATTTGAGAGAAGATCATGTTACGCATTAAATACGAAGGTGTCACTTTTGATGACGTTTTAATTATTCCTAGAAAGTCTAGTGTATTACCTAATACTGCTCTTTTAAATACTAAATTAACTAAAAATATTGAACTTAATGTACCTATCATTTCTTCAGCAATGGATACTGTTACTGAGTATGAATTAGCTACAGCTCTTGCCCTAGTTGGAGGCCTAGGTTTTATTCACAAAAACATGTCTCCTGTAGAACAAGCTCGACAAGTTGCTTTAGTAAAAAACACTTATGTTGATTTAGGAAAATATCCTAACGCAGTAGTTGATAAAGAAAATAAATTACGCGTTGGGGCTGCTATTGGTGCAGGTGAAGGTAACGAAGAACGTGTTAGACTACTAGTTGAAGCTGGTGTTGATGTTATCTTAATTGACTCATCACATGGTCATTCTGATGGTGTAGTTAACCGTGTAAGATTAACAAGGGAAGCTTACCCTGACTTAGATATAGTTGCTGGTAACATTGCAACTGCAGAAGCAGCTATTGATCTAGTTAATGCTGGAGCTTCAGCAGTTAAAGTTGGTATTGGTCCTGGATCAATTTGTACTACTCGTATTGTTACAGGTTGTGGAGTTCCTCAATTATCTGCAATTGATAATGCTGTAACTGCAGTTAAAGATTTAGGAATTCCTGTAATTGCTGACGGTGGTATTCGTTACTCTGGTGACATAGTTAAAGCTTTAGTAGCTGGTGCTAGTTGTGTAATGTTAGGTTCTATTTTAGGAGCTACTGAAGAAGCACCTGGTGAAAAATATGAAATGAATGGTAAAAGATATAAGTCTTACCGTGGCATGGGATCATTAGCTGCTATGTCTAAAGGTTCTTCTGATAGATACTTCCAATCAGATAATGCAAAAGACAAGTTAGTACCAGAAGGCGTTGAAGGTCGCGTAGCAATTAAAGGTTCTGTAAGCTATATCGTTCATCAACTATGCGGTGGTATTCGTTCTGCAATGGGGCTATCAGGTTGTCCGACAATTGAAGCTCTTAATACAGAAGCTGAATTTGTTAAAATCACAGGAGCTACATTAAGCGAAAGCCATGTTCATGGCATTATGCTAGAAAAAGTTCCGGATAATTACAGCAAATAATCTTTGGATAGTATTGTTTTCCTGTATAATACTTAAAGATAAATACCTACAATACAGTGATCTCATAAAAAATGCATACAAATATTTATAACGATAAAATTTTGATCCTAGATTTTGGATCTCAATATACCCAATTAATTGCTCGTCGCATACGTGAAATTGGAGTTTATTGTGAACTTGTTTCATGGGATATTGATGAACAATTCATTAGAGATTTTAATCCTAAAGGAATTATCTTAAGTGGTGGTCCAGAGTCTACTACTGAAGAAAACAGTCCTAGAGCTCCTGAAGTAGTATTCAACTTAGGTGTGCCTGTATTTGGTATTTGTTATGGTTTACAAACCATGATGGTGCAGTTTGGTGGTACAGTTGAATCATCTACTACTCGTGAGTTTGGCTATGCTAAAGTAGATACTGTTTTAGCTAGTCGCTTATTAGATGGAATTAATGACTTTGCAGAGCAAGATACTCCATCACTCAATGTGTGGATGAGCCATGGCGATAAAGTAACTAAATTAGCTCCAAACTTTAATTTAGTTGCAAAAACTGATTCATGCCCTATTTGTATAGTTGAGCATGAAGAAAAGCCTTTCTTTGGTGTACAATTCCATCCAGAGGTTACTCACACAGTTTCAGGTCTATCTATCATTAAAAACTTCGTTTTTAATATTTGTGGCTGTGCTGCTGAATGGACTCCTAAAAACATTATCGAAACTACTGTTGCACAAATTAAAGAACAAGTAGGTAACGATAAAGTTATTTTAGGTTTATCAGGTGGAGTAGATTCTTCAGTTGCTGCTTTATTAATTAATAAAGCTATTGGTAAAAATCTACATTGTATTTTTATCGATAATGGTCTTCTTCGTTTAAATGAAGGTGATCAAGTTATGGAGATGTTCTCTGGCAAATTTGATTTAAATATTAAACGAGTTAATGCTGAAGATCGTTTCCTATCAGCTTTAGCTGGTGTTGAAGATCCTGAAGTTAAACGTAAAACTATCGGTAAAGTCTTTGTTGATATCTTTGATGAAGAATCACATAAAATTGAAGATGCTAAATGGTTAGGTCAAGGTACTATTTACCCAGACGTAATTGAATCTGCAGCTTCAAAAACTGGTAAAGCTCACGTAATTAAGTCACACCACAATGTAGGTGGCTTACCGAAAGAAATGAAACTAGGTTTAGTTGAACCACTAAATCAGCTCTTTAAAGATGAAGTTAGAAGAATTGGTTTAGAATTAGGTTTACCTAAAGACATGTTAGAGCGTCACCCTTTCCCAGGTCCAGGTTTAGGAGTTAGAGTTCTAGGTGAAGTTAAAAAAGAGTACTGTGATATTCTCCGTAGAGCTGACGCTATCTTTATTGAAGAGTTAAGAAAAGCTAACTTATACTATGAAGTATCGCAAGCATTTACTGTATTCTTACCTGTAAAATCTGTTGGTGTAATGGGTGATGGAAGAAAGTACTCTTGGGTTCTATCTCTAAGAGCGGTACAAACAATTGATTTCATGACAGCACATTGGGCTCACTTACCTTATGACTTCTTAGGTAAAGTTTCAAACCGTATTATCAATGAGATTGATAATGTAAGCCGTGTTGTTTACGATATTAGTGGTAAACCACCTTCAACCATTGAATGGGAATAATTTTAAAGTTTTAGGCTATGAGTTTTCATAGCCTAAAACTTTATCTGTAACTTAGCAAAGATCTGCGTAAATTAGTTAAATCTGCTATAATATTGATGTTTTTCTAGTAGTTAAAACTTAACTACTCATTTTTATTAACTTAAATGGTTAAATTGTTAACTAGGACACCTTAATGAAATTGGCGTTTATCTTCCCAGGTCAAGGTTCTCAGTCTCAAGGTATGCTAAAAGATCTAGCAGAAAAGTACCCTGAAGTAAAGCAATACTTTACCCAAGCTTCAGAAGTACTTGGTTATGATTTATGGGACGTTGTTGAGAATAATCCTGAAAAATTAAGTCAAACAGAAGTTACACAACCTGCTTTATTAACTTCAAGTTATACAATTTTTAAAATCCTAGAAAAAGAGTATCCAAACTTAAAACCAAGCTTTATGGCTGGTCATAGTCTTGGAGAATATTCAGCCTTAACTTGTGCTGGTGTATTAGATTTTAAAGACGCAGTTAAAATTGTACAATTACGTGGTCAATACATGCAAGAAGCTGTTCCTACAGGTGGAGCAATGTATGCTGTACTTGGATTAGAAGATCAAGTTATTATTGATATTTGTAATAAAGTACAAGCTGAAACTAACAAAGTAGTTTCTGCTGTGAATTTTAACAGCCCAGGTCAAGTAGTTATTGCCGGAGATGAAGAGGCAACAGAAAAAGCTTCTCTTTTATTAAAAGAAGCTGGTGCTAAACGTGCTGTTAAACTTGCAGTTTCAGTTCCTTCTCACTGTTCTCTAATGCAACCTGCAGCAGACAAGTTAGCGACAGAATTAAATAAACTTAATTTCAATACACAAAATCTAGTTGCTCCTGTAGTTCATAATACAGACCTATCTGTTTCTTCTAGTAAAGAAGAATATATTGATAGTTTAATTAAGCAATTAGTTGGACCAGTACTTTGGACGCAAACTGTTGAAAAATTAACAGATAAAGAAGGCGTTACTCACTTCCTAGAAATCGGTCCTGGTAAGGTATTAACAGGTTTACATGGTAGAATTACGAAAAACTCTTCTTGCCAAGCTGTAAATACTTTAGATACTATTGAAAAACTTAAAGAACTAAATTAATCAACGGAATTTTTATGTCAAAAATCGCCCTTGTTACAGGTGCTTCACGTGGTATTGGTAAAGCTATTGCTATTGAATTAGCTTCTCGCGGTTGCACAGTTATTGGTACTGCTACTAGTGAATCAGGTGCACAAAGCATTACTGAATACTTAGCTGGTAAAGGTGAAGGTATGGTTCTTAATGTAAATTCTAAAGAATCTCAAACTGAACTTTTAAAAGCTATTAAAGAAAAATTTGGAGACATCGATATCTTAGTTAACAACGCAGGTATTACTCGTGATAAATTACTAATGCGTATGTCTGACCAAGATTGGAACGATATTCTTGATACAAACCTTACTCCTATTTTCCAACTAAGTCAGGCGGTAATGCGTCCTATGATGAAAAAAGGTTGGGGTCGTATTATCAACATCGGTTCTGTTGTAGGTTTAACTGGTAATATTGGTCAAGCTAACTATACAGCTGCAAAAGCTGCGGTGATTGGTTTTAGTAAAACTATGAGCCTAGAAGTAGCTGGTAAAGGTGTAACTGTAAACGTAGTTGCTCCTGGATTTATTGCTACAGATATGACTGAAGTATTATCTGATGATGTTAAAAACTCTATCTTAGCTTCTGTACCAGCTAAACGTTTAGGTACTCCTGAAGAAGTTGCTAAAGCTGTTGCGTTTTTAGCGTCTGACGATGCATCTTACATCACTGGCCACACTTTAAGTGTAAACGGTGGTATGCACCAAGCATAATAGAAGAGTAGTAAATTTTTTTATTTCTTCTTGATAAATAAAGCTTTTTTTTTATCATTAGTTTACTATTTTTTTGCGGGTTATGGTATAATATTAACCGATATAAAAATGCTTAACCGCATAAATAGATAAGATTTTTACGTCCTCTTTATTTTTAGTGGACAGACTTAAATACTAAGGCTTTAAATAAAGCCTTTACAGGATCCAAATAAAATGAGTAATTTAGAAGTACAAATTAAAAAAGTAATCGCTGAACAATTAAACATTGATGATTTAGATCGTATTACTCCAGAAGCATCTTTCACTGAAGACTTAGGTGCTGACTCTTTAGATACAGTTGAATTAGTAATGGCTTTCGAAGAAGCTTTCGACATTACAATTCCTGATGAAGATCAAGAAAAAATCTCAACAGTTCAATCAGCTATTGATTACATCACTGCACGCGTTGAAGGTTAATTCATCTTTTGCAAGATAATAAGTTAGCGGTCAATAGAATTGACCGCTTTCTCTTTATGATCTCTATTAATTTTTTTGGAGCTCTTAATGACTAAAAGAAGAGTTGTTGTTACAGGTATGGGGATTCTAAGCCCTTTAGGTAACAACTTACAACAAAACTGGGATAACCTTTTAGCTGGTAAAAGTGGCATTCGATTAATTGAGCATTTTGATACAACAAACTTCGGTACTAAATTTGCAGGTTTAGTTGATGGTTATAATGCTAGCGAAGTAGCTGATCCAAAAGAACAACGTAAAATGGATCTGTTTATTCAATACGCATTATATGCAGGTAAACAAGCTCTTGAAGACGCTGATCTAATTGACAAATTAGACACGCTAGACTTACAAAGATTTGGTGTAGCTGTAGGTTCAGGTATCGGTGGCTTAGGTTACATTGAACAAAATGCTAGCCAGTTATTTGAAAAAGGACCAAGAAGAATCAGTCCATTCTTCATTGCTTCAGCAATTACAAACATGGCTGCTGGTCACCTTTCTATCCGCTACGGCTTAAAAGGTCCAAATATTGCAATTACAACAGCTTGTACAACTGGTACGCACAATATCGGTATGGCTGCTAAAATGATTGCTTATGGTGATGCTGATCTAATGTTAGCAGGTGGTGCAGAAAAAGCTTCTACTCAACTTGGTATTGGCGGTTTCGGAATTATGCACGCTCTTTCTAGCAGAAATGACGCTCCTGAAAAAGCTTCACGTCCTTGGGATAAAGATCGTGATGGCTTTGTTTTAGGTGATGGTGCTGGTGTATTAGTATTAGAATCTCTAGATTCAGCTTTAGCACGTGGTGCTAAAATCTATGCTGAAGTAGTTGGTTTTGGTATGTCAGGTGATGGTTACCATATGACTTCTCCTCCAGAAAATGGTGAAGGTGCACAATTAGCTATGGAAAATGCTATTAAAGATGCAAAAATTCAACCATCTGACATAGATTACGTTAATGCTCATGGTACATCTACACCAGTAGGTGATTTAGCAGAAATTCGTGCTATTCAAACAGTTTTAGGTGAAGGTGACTATGTAGTTACTTCAACTAAATCTATGACTGGTCACTTACTAGGTGCTGCAGGTGCTATTGAAAGTATTTACTCAATCCTTTCATGTTACCACGACGTAATCCCACCTACAATTAACTTAGAAAATCCTGAAGAAGAAATTAAATGTAAGATTGCTGCTAACGCTAAAGTTGAAAAAACTGTTAACTATGCAATTAACAACAACTTCGGATTTGGTGGTACTAACGCTTCTGTTATTTTCAAAAAATATACAGGCTAAGAAAAATAAAAAAGAACCTCGATTTATTCGAGGTTCTTTTTCATTTTAAAGTAGCTAAACAATCTGAAAGAAAATCTTCCAACTCTCTATAGCTAACTAGTTGAATAAATTGACTACGCCATTGTTGAATATGCTCAACTAACTTAGAATCTTGTAAGATATGCTCTTCACCTATCACGGGTCTTACTAGCAGATCCTCAACTAAGTTTATTTGTGAACTATTTAAACTTATAGGAGTTTGAATTCTTTCACTCTCTAGATTATTGTAAGACTTAGCTGTGTAGATACTTGGAAAAATATTTTCAAGGTACCAAATAAAGTGTTTTCTTGCAATTTTTACCCCAATTTGCTCAGGGTAATAATTAGCTATGTCTAAAATATGATCCGAAGCTAAAGAAAATTTTTCAAATATATCTGGCTCAATATACTTAGATCTTTCGCTTATACTTGCTAACTTGGCAATTAACCAAGGATTTCCTTGACTAGCTCGTCCAATCATGTAAGCGTCAGCTTTTGTTATATCAGAGACATACAAATATTTTTCAACGCTGTCTATATCACCATTAGCAATTACAGGTATTTCTAGCGCTTCTTTTACGCGCGCAATAGTTTCATACTCTGCCTGACCTCGAAACAAGTCCTCTCTTGTTCTCCCATGAATAGTTATAGCCTTAATTCCTAAGTCTTGAGCCATTAAAGCAATATCTAAAGCATTTTTATTTTGCTTATCAACGCCTGTACGCATTTTAAGTGTCACTGGAACATCGCCAGCAGCTTCAATTACAGATTTTAATATTTCTTTGACTAAAGGAACATCAGCCATTAAGGCACTACCAGCTGCTTTTTTAACTACTTTTTTAGCAGGGCATCCCATATTAATATCTATTACTTCAGCTAAGTTCTGCTTAACTATAATTTTAGTTAAAGAAGCCATATCTTCAGGAGTATGCCCAAGAATTTGTATTCCACGAGGTACACCAAGGTTATTATCCTTTATCTCTTGGATCTGCAAATGCTCTGCACTCTTCCCTTGAGCTAAAAACTGGTTGTTGGCTAAAACCATTTCTGATACTGCATAACCAACCCCATGTTTTAAATGAATGTTTCTATAAGGAGCATCAGTGATACCAGCCATTGGAGCTAAAACTATATTGTTCTTGAATTGATGTTTATCAATCTTAAAACCATGAGACATCTACTTCTTTCTACCTGTAACTCTAATCCACTCTTCATCATGAAGAACATCAAGAATTTCAAAAGTTGGAGAGTAAGCTGAAACAATATCCTGCTCTTTAATATCTAAAATTCCTGATAAAGCTAAATCGCCATTTTGCTTCGTAAGGCTAGATAATGTTGGCGCTAATTCAACCAACGGACCTGCCAAAATATTGGCTAAAGTTATATCAGCAGTAACATTTTCTTTAGCAAAATCGTCTACTAAATAAGTTTTGATTTTTCCAAGTACTTGGTTATTTTCAGCATTAGAAATAGTTGCTTCAATAGCCTGTGGATCAATATCAACACAGTATGCCATTTTTGCACCTAGCTTTACAGCTGCAATTGCTAAAATACCTGAACCACAACCATAGTCAATTATAACTTTATCCTGTAGTTCACCTTTTAATGCTAAATGGTCAAGATATTGTAGACACATGCGAGTCGTAGGATGAGTACCTGTACCAAAAGCTAAACCAGGATCTAAATCAACAACAACGGCATCTTCAGCCTCTACAGTTTGATTTGAAGGACAGATCCATAATCTTTCCCCAAACTGCATAGGATGAAATTGATCCATCCATGCTCTTACCCAATCCTGATCTTCAATATCTTCAATTAGGTAATCTAACTCTTCAACTTTTAAGAATTTTTTTAAACGATTTACTATATCTTGAGCATCAACTTCTGGTTCAAATAGAGAGATCACATTCGTGTTTGGCCATAACTCAATTTTATTAAGCTCAGGTTCAAATACAGGATCATCCTGGTTATCCATAAAGGTAGTGGAAATAGAGCCTAGACCATCTAATAAGCCACCCACTTTTTCAGCGTACTTATCATTTTGGTTATGAAGTTTAATTGTTATTTGTTTCCAAGGCATATAAACTTAATTTTTGTTTTTTGTAAAAAAATGTACGATTATTACGGCAACTAGTGAAAAGGTTAAGGAAGGTACTATCTGGTGTAAACCATATAAGCTATATTTAGTAAAAGTTAAAATTGCATAAGTGGATACACCTACTATTACGCTAGCAATAGCAGAGTACTTATTAACCGATTTAACAAAAAGCCCTAACACTATAGGCCATAAAAATGTTGCTTGTAATCCACCAAAGGATAGTAAATTTAACCAAATTAAAATATTTGGCGGATCCATACTAAAAATCAATGAGATGATTATAATCAGTAGTGTTGTTGTTCTAACTATATATCTAGTACGATTTTGTGTCTTAGCATAATCAATTTCTTTTAGCTCACTCGTAGGAAAATAGCGCTCCTTATTATTTAAATAAAGATCATTTACCACTGTAGAAGTACATTGAATTAGCATACTATCTATTGTTGATAAAATTGCTGCCATTGGAGCTATAAGAAAGATTGAAGCTAAAATAGGATTCATTACTGTTGTAATTAACTTAGGTACAACTAGATCAGGACTTGCAATACTTTCTCTCGCAAAAATTGCATTAGCAAAAAAACCTGATAAGTGCATAGTCATTAAAATAACATATAGCACTATAGTAGCTATTAAAATTGCCTTTAAACGCTCTTTAGACTTTTGGCTAGCCATTGTACGTATTATAGTCTGTGGTAAGCCTAAAATACCAAAACACACAAGCACCCAAAAACTAAAGAACAATTGAGGAGTAATAATACCATTAAATGGATCTAACAATTCAGCTTTATTAGCTTTTATTGTCTCTATTCCTGCTTCAAACCCACCAACATATTCTAAAGTAAAGAATATAAGTAAGATTGATCCTAGGAACATTATACTTCCTTGCAAAATATCCGAATAACTTAATGTTTTAAAGTTACCAAAGAAAGTGTATAAAGCAATTACCCCTACAAAGACAAATAGCCCTACCTTATAGTCAATATCCAGAGTACCCTCGAGTAAACGAGCTGCACCAATAAACTGTACTACAATACTTGCAACAAAGCAAACTACTAAAATTATACTAGTTAAATTTACTAAGAAAGGACTATTATATCTTGCTAAAAGAATGTCATTTACCGTAGAGCAATCATATTCAGTTGCCAATTTATTAATACGTTGTCCTAAGAGAGTAAAGACAAACCACATAGTTGGTACTTGGATAAGGGCGATAACAACCCATCCTAGACCATAGTAAAATGCAGTCCCAGGACCACCAATAAATGATGAAGCGGAAGCATAAGTACTAGCAGCTCCCATAGCTAAAGCTATGGCACTCAAGTTGCGGTCGGATACAGAGTAATTCTTTATAAAACTTACTTTTTTTCCTTTTAAATTTTTTATATCCTTAAATTTTATAAAGAGATTAAAACTTACAAGTGCAATTATGTAAATTATTATCGGAGTTAAGAGGTAGAATTGGCTCATTTATTTAAACAGATAAAAAAGGTACAGGATAAACAATATTGGTAAATAAAAACCAATAATTTCAAAATATAATGGAAATGGACTTATAAGACCTTGACTATCTTTAAAGCATGCAAGACTTATAACCCAAATCGTAATGTATAAAGTTAAAGGAATAACTAGTTTTTTAAGCATTTTCTAAATACTCCTTTATCTTTTTTATTACCTCTTCACTTAACCATACATCAGAATAGGTTTGAAAATTTTCTTTATTTGTTAGTAGGTGTCTAACTGATGTTGAAGAAATATGTGCTAGCTCAGGTTTTGAAACTAAATAAACTATTTCAAAATCTTTGCTAGTGTAAGATTTCTTAGCTAAACTTTTATTAATAGTTTCTTGGGTTTTTTCGTATTCTAGATCTTGAGAATTGCGAATACCTCTAATAATAAAATCAGCATTGTAAGCTTCCATCTCATCAACTAGCAACTTAGTTGATCCAGAAATTGTTGTCTTACATTCTAAATTTAACTTACCTACAGCTAGTCTTACTAACTCAAGTCTTTGTTCAAAACTGAATGTATAACTTTTACCAAAATTATTCATTACCAATATTACTAGGTGGTCACATAGTCCTGCTGACCTTTTAATAAGATCTAAGTGTCCTAAAGTAATAGGATCAAAGCTCGCAGGTAAGATAGCTATCTTTGTGGTCATTTAGATTACTCCTAAGATTTTCAAGTGATTAATTAAAGCATTTTGCTGTGATAAAAAATATTTGTATGCTAAATACTCTTTACCTAAGTAAGTATATTCTAAAGATAAAGATTTTAGATCTGTATTTTCATCAATATAAATCAGTTTATCATTTAGCTTTTGGCGCTCACTTAAGTATGATTTCAAATAAACTTCTAGGGTTGATTTTACTGTTTCTGTATCCTTAATTAAATTAAGAGCATTTAAATTTATCAACTCCTCAACAACAGCTTGCTGGTTTTTAAAATTAGGTCCAACTATAACACTATTTAAATAAGAAATTGGGGCTATAACGTCATGACCACCTATTTTATTAAAGGTTCCTCCAACTACAGTTATATCTGCTAACTGGTAAAGGTTGTTTAGGTCACCTATAGTGTCAACTAGTAAAACATTTTGTGGATGATTAAAACCTAAGAGCTCCTCAAGATTTAACCATAAATTACCTAATTTATTATTTAAGTGATTTAGATGATCTATGTCTTTATCTTGACCATCAATTTGCGCGTATACCTGATCAATTAATTTATAAAATCTTTCTTTTAAAGTTGAAAAATATGTAACTACAAATCCATTATCTTGGCAGTATTCCGCAACTTTAGCAAAATTTTCAGGGTGTCTTGGCGCAATAATAAAATTTGTAAGATCTGAAGAATGAAGTATTAACTTTACTTCATCAGGATATGTAGAAGACACTAGTAAGTTCACTTTACCTTGTTGTCTAAATTTTTTATAAAGTAAGTGGAACAATTGGTCTTCAACACGATAATTAGCTCGATTAAATTTAAGATTATTACCAATGTATAACTTAGATTTGTCTGCTTTAGCATGGAAATAACAAGTTTCGTTTTTAGATCCAGCATTATCCAGATAACTATATGTTACTTTATTAACCTCTAGATTTGTAGAGATCTGACTCTTACCCTCTAGAACAGCTGAATAAAGTAAGGCATTTAAGTAATTTTGGCAAACTATCTTATCAAACTTATCTATACTTTTTCTTAAAAGTCCTTTAGAGTTTTTTGCAAGATTCTTTTCTGATATTCTTGCATTAACTAAATATAAAGAATTATGCTCTTTTAATTTTTTAATTAGTAGTGGCCAAATTTCAGTCTCTACAAAGATAGAAAGACTTGGATTAAAATCCTGAATAAATTTATTTATAGTTTTTTCATACTCAAGTGGAGTATAAACTACTTCTAAGGAAATTAGATTAAGCTGATCTTTTAACTTGCTCGCAGCTTGCCTTCCTGTTGGAGTATTAGTCGTAATAATTATTGGTCGATTAAACTTCTCTTTTAATAAGTTTTTAGCTTTTAAGTTATCTAGAGCTAAAACAAAAGAACTTATTAAATTTACTTCTCCCAATGAAGCAGCATGTATATGAATACTCCCTTCTGCTTGACACTTTAAAATAAAGCTCTGCAATTGTGTGTCATATACTCCAGCAAATCTTTCTTCAAGATGCTCTGTGTATCTTTTATCCTTTTTGCCACGACGTTTAAAATAGTATTTAACTAATGGAGTAATTAATTTCCAAAAAGATTTATAAAGTAAATAGCTATTCACCATTACCTCACATTTACAATTATAACGAAAAAAGAGGAGACTTTAAGGTCTCCTCTTTTTTCTCTGAACTAAAATTATTTGATTTTAGCTTCTTTGAATAAAACGTGTTTACGTACTTTAGGGTCATATTTAGTTAATTCTAATTTCCCTGGAGTATTACGTTTATTTTTTACTGTAGTATAGAAGTAACCAGTATCAGCTGTTGATACTAATTTTACTTTCTCTGTAGCGCCTTTACTAGCCATGATGATAACACCTTATTGAATGAAAAAGTTACTAAAATTATTAGATTTTTTCGCCTTTAGCACGTAGCTCAGCTAAAACAACTTCGATACCTTTTTTATCGATAGTACGTAAACCTTTAGTTGAAACGCGTAAAGTTACGTAACGTTGTTCACTTTCAACCCAAAAACGGTGAGATTGTAAGTTAGGTAAAAAACGACGACGAGTTGCGTTTAATGCGTGAGAACGGTTGTTACCAACTGCAGGACGTTTACCAGTTACTTGGCATACTCTTGACATGGTTGTTAAACTCCAATATATGTATATTTCAATTGTAACTGAATACAATTGCCAATGATAGCTTTTTCTGATTCGCTGCTCATCATGACTAAGAACTGAATCTTCGGTTTAATTAAATAATGTATTTCATTATATAATTAAAAATTTTAGCTACCAAATGTTTGAATTAAAAATTAATATAGAAATCTATAAAAAAGTTTGCTATACGATCTTAATTAAAAATAAACTTTAAACTATTTTTAATTACTAAAGCTTAAGTAAAACTAGCTTTACCGATCTAAAAACTTAATAACACGAAAAAATTATAGCAAAACTAAAACAAAAAAGCAAATTATTTTGCTTGTTTTAATCGTCCTCTTGCTTGTGACAACTAGCTAGAAAACTACTATAATATACTAGTTCAAAAGAAATTTTATATTGTTCGTAATATGCAAAAGAAGAAATTATTAATTGGTATTAGCGGAAGCATTGCCGCTTATAAAACAGTATTCCTTATTCGTGAAGCTGTTAAGCTAGGTTACGATGTAAAAGTTATGGTTACTCAATCTGCTTTACAGTTTGTAACTCAACTAACTTTACAATCTCTTTCCCAAAACAAAGTATATACTCAACTCTTTGATTTAGAAGCAGAGTTATCTATGGGACATATTGAATTAGCAAAATGGGCTGACCTGATTTTAATAGCTCCAGCCACAGCTAATACAATTGAAAAATTAGCACGTGGGTCTGCTGATGATTTATTATCAACAGTTGCTTTAGCTAAACCAAGTAAAACCCCTCTTCTCATTGCTCCCGCGATGAATGCTGAAATGTTTAGCAAGCCACAAACGCAAAAAAATCTAACTAGCCTAAAAGAGTTTGGCGCTAAAATCCTTGATACAGATCACGGTGCACAAGCTTGCGGTGATATTGGCTTAGGAAGAATGCTTGAGCCTGAGGTGCTACTAGAGTTAATTAGTAAGGAACTTGGTGGAACTCAGAGCAAACCTGTAGGTTTTACTCAACCACGTGAAAAATTTATTGCTGACCATGTAGACAATTCATTTATTGATGTTCCTGCATTAAAATCTAAACCTAAAGAAACTATTACTTTAAATGAATCTTTTGAACATGAAGAAGAATTTAACAAGTATGTAGAAAATTTTAAGGGTAAACATGTTTTAGTAACTGCAGGACCTACCAGAGAGATGATTGATCCTGTAAGATATATTACTAATCACTCTTCTGGGAAAATGGGAGTATATATTGCCTTACTTGCCCAAAAACTCGGTGCAAAAGTAACATTAATTTGCGGTCCGATATCTGTTGAGGTTCCAGAGGGAATTCGCACTATTAAAGTTGAATCTGCTGAGCAAATGAATAATGCAGTGCAAGAATCCTTAATAAATGTAGATGTCTTTGTTGGTTGTGCGGCTGTAGGTGACTTTAGAGCTAAAGAAATTAGTACAACTAAAATCAAAAAGGCAAATGATTTAGATGAATTAACTATTACATTAGTTAAAAATCCTGATATCCTTTTCAATGTTGCTAATTCTCAGCGTCGACCTAAATACGTAGTTGGTTTTGCTGCAGAAACCAATAATGTTGCAGAATATGCACGTGCCAAAATTTTATCAAAAGGTTGTGACTGCATCTGTGCAAATGATGTTTCTAAAGAAAATCAAGGTTGGAATTCTGATTTTAACCATGTTATTCTTTATAAAAAAGATGGCTCAATCATTGATTTAAGTTACGACTTAAAAGAAAAGATTGCTAAACTTTTAGTACTTGATATCGCTAAATCTCTTTACAACCTGGAACATAATTAAGCTATGACAAATAAATTAGATGTAAAATTTAAAATTCTTGACCATAACTTTTTTACAAAATTTGGTTTACCAAGCTATGGCTCTACAGGTTCTGCAGGTTTAGATTTAAGAGCTAACTTAAAGGGAAAAGAATCTATTACTGTTCAACCAAATGAAACAGTATTAATTGATACAGGCTTAGCTATTTTCTTAGATAATCCAAATTATGCTGCATTTATTTATCCACGCAGTGGACAGGGGCATAAAAGAGGTATTGTCTTAGGAAACCTAGTTGGTGTTATTGATTCTGATTATCAAGGTGAATTAAAAATCTCACTTTGGAATCGCTCTGGCGAAGTGCAAGTTATTGAAAATGGAGAAAGAATTGCGCAGTTAGTTGTGCAATTAGTTACCCAAGTAAACTTAATCGAAGTTGAGGACTTTAGTGATACTGAAAGAGGTAGCTCTGGCTTTGGTTCAACTGGCGTAAATTAATTTATATAGGTCTCATTCCATGAGTATTAATAATTTATTCGGAGTGACATTCGAGCTTATGGTTAATTCCACTCTAATTAACTCTTTAAGTTCAACAAGTACAAAATTACCCAATAAAACTTTTATCGCTAAACAATTAAATTCTACGCCTAAAAAATTAGGTCTAACTAACTTTGAAGTGGAAGATTTGGTTGTTAAAGCTTTAGATAATTTTAATTTTGAGTGTAACAATCTATTTGAAAACATTTTACAAGAAAAAAATGATGATAGCCTTGATGACAAAGCTACGATATTTACTAGAGAAGTAATAAAAATCCTATTAAAGAAACCAAACCTAGCTCATATTCTTTCTTGTAATAATTGCTACTCAAAAGTTGAATTTTCCAACAAAGTTAATGATATTAATACTTCAATCTACTTTATTTATAAGAGAATATTTAACTCCTTAAATGATAAGTTTAGTTCAGCTTGTGCTCGTATTTATACAGACTTGCTAAATGGTATATTTCTAAATATCTCTCGAAATATAGCTAATGAAACTCATCAAGGATTAATTACAGAGATTGAAGCTGAAATTAATAATGAAATTAACTTGTTAAAAGTTTTAATGAAAAAACTTACATAAAAAAGGTCATGGTATAAAACCATGACCTTTGATTTTTTTCTCACAAATAAAAATTTATTACGCGTTATTTTACAAAAATATAATTATTATCAATGTTTAAAATGTACTGACCAACAAAGCCACCACGGCGCTTTTCAATTGATAGTACTACAATTTTTCCTGAACTATTGTACTTAACGAAAATTTTATCATTTTCACCTAGTCTTTCAATAGTTTTATTTACTGCAGCCATTGCGTAAATATCAGCACGGTTTTTTGCAAAAATAGTACCCGCAGTTTGACCTTTATTTACAGTAAAAGAGTGAGTTTCTAAATTTGCATAAATTTGATTTTCCGCTACTGCTGGAATTAAACTTCCTTGATTGTTATTAGTCGTAGGTGCAACTTCTGGAGTTTTTGGTTGTTCAGGAGTAACTACAGGAGTTTCAGGTTTTGTTTCAGCTGGAGCTGGAGCTAATTCTTCTTTAGTTTCTTGACTATCTACAGCAGTCTCTTGATTTTGATTACCTATTACAACAGTAGAGGTTTCATTTCTTGCTAGTAGGATAGAATCTTTATTACTTGTATCTCTAAATACAAATAAATAAAGAACCACACAAAGAATAATAATACCAACATAAATATATAATTTTGTATAAGAAGAGCGATCAATCACTCCTTTCATTTTTTCTTTCATAGTTATAACCTATTTAGTTGCACTGAGATAAAATTAAATAAGCTTAAATTTTAAATAATTGCTTAACTTTTTCTTCAATTTCTGAAACTTTAGATATGTCTATTGGTATTAGCATAACAGTATCGTCCCCTGCTACTGTACCCAATATCTCAAGCTCCTTAACTGTACTATCACAAATCTTAGCAATTATTTGCGCTCCAGCTGGTACTGTTTTTATTAAAACACATACTGCATTACTACGAATTGACATGACTAAAGTTTCAACTTTCGATTCTAATGTCAGTTTTCGATTTGAATTGTTAAGCTTATAAAACTTATCACCACGTAAATTCTCTACTTTAGTTATATTAGCTACAGCCAATAAACGTCTAAGTTTGTGAATAGAGATGTGAATTCCATCTTTCTCTATAGCTTTTAAGATATTAGTAGCTTTTGAAAAATTATTGTAATTAACTAAATCAATTAAATAATTAATAAAAGCTCTATTTTTTTCAAGTATCTTATTTACTGATGCGTCATTTTCAAAATCTACATCATCAAAATCTTGAATCATACCTATTTCGACATTTCCTCTAAATTACCAATATTAGACCTAACTTTTATAGGTTCTCCTACCCCAATTCCAGATACATCAAAACCAAGCTGTCCAGGGAAAATATTAATAGTAGTACTTCCCATAACGAAAGCACCCATTTGTTCCCCTTTCTTTATAATTATATTACTTTCTGAATAATCTTTTTCAATTATATGAACAGAGTGGTTAATTTCAAGACTATCTTCCCAAAATTGTAAGATTGATCCCGTAATAGTAGCGCCAACTAGAACTTGTACCATTAAGCCAAACTCTGTTTCAAAGTAACAAACTAAACGTTCATTTCTTGCGTACAGATTTGGAATATTGTTAAAAGCATTATCATTCACTGAATAAAGGTCACCTGGAATGAAAATAGCTTTTAATAATTTACCATCACAAGGCATATGCACCTTATGGTAATCTCTTGGAGAAAGGTAAACTGTTAAATAAGAACAATTATCAAATTGAGAAGCTTCTTCTTTAGAAATTGCAAGCAACTCTCTAACCGTAAAATCATGTCCTTTAGCTTGGATCATTGTTCCGTTATTAATGATTCCAAGCATAGCAACTTTGCCATCTGCAGGCGAAACAAATTGATCTTCACCTAAAGGTCTAGCTTCCTCTTGAATATCTCTGATAAAAAACTCATTAAAAGTTTTATAGTGATCAACATCAGGGTACTTAGCTTCATACATGTTGACTTTATTTAATTTAATAAAGCCCTTAATAGCCAAGCTTGTTAATTTACCACACTTTTTAGAAGCAAATTTCCCTACAATTTTAGTGATTATATGCCTAGGAGTGAGGTATTTATGAAGAAAAATTTTTAAATTCATATTCTTTATATTGATCAATATTCTGTAAAATTAGAGCAAAAGTTTTAATAAATTATTTTTATGATCATAATTATTTTATAAAAATTTGAAAATAATTGTGACATTAAAAAAATATTATATTAAACTATATATAGCTCCGTAAAATTAATAAAATACAACTGTATAATTATATACGTTTTTATAGATTTTTTCTATTGTATTTTTATTAATTTGCCGTTAATAAGTCGCATTATAATTAGTTTCTTTATATTTTTAATTAGAAATAAAGTTATGATTTTTAATAAAAAGAACTATGATGATGCCGTAATTGAAGGTCTTTACTTAACAATTTTAAGTAGAGTTAACTTCAATGTGTTCGACACTTTACCTTTTTATACTTTCTCATTCTATTTCCCTAACAATTATGAGTTAAGAGGTAAATTTACGTCGAAAATCGTTTATAACTATCAGCAATACCCAATATTGCAAGATAGAACAAAGCTTCTAGAGAACTCCACTACTCTTAATTACCTCCAACGTTCTAAAGATATCTTTCCTTTTGTAGGTAAACAAAAAGATTCAGTTCTCGTTACAGAGTACAGTTACTTTGATAATTTAAATCATATAATCCGCTGTCAATTACTCGGTGAATTAAATGATTTATCTCCTGAATTAGTCATCGGTAATGCTTTAACTCTAAAATTTGTTCATCACTTAAAAATTAGATCGAGAAGTAAAAACGACTATCGCAATCTAAATAACTCTATCAATTTAAGTGCATATATCTTTAGAAATTTTGAATACGCATTTAATATTAAACGCGATAGTGACTATGTATTTGATATAGCGTTAAAAGAAGAAAAATCCAGCATAAATTCTTCAAAATCTTCAAAATCTTCAAATTCTTTTGCTGACGATGCAGTTTTAGATTTGAATTTTTATTCTGTTACGAATGAGTTTATTTATCAACAAAAGGATAAAGAGCTTTCAGATGTTAATAAAGTTATAGAAGCTACTCATTTACTACATCTTCGTCATGCTTTAGGTGAGGATTACTGCAGTCAATCTGATTACCTAAAAGAAGCATTAGAAGATCCTAAGAATGTTTATGCTTATTACTATTTGAAGCATCTTAAATACAGCTTTTTATACCTTGTTATCGACGAATTAATTACCTCTGAAAATTTTGATTACACTAAATTTTCAGAAGAATATGATTCAGTATTTAATCAAAAATACTTGATGCCAGAGATAAAAACTAAGCATTTTGTACGCAACCCTAGAGCGTTAATGCTTAATAAATTATTTTCTACTCAAGAATTGATTGATCTGAATGGTGAAATAGTATGTAGTCAAGCTAAAAATATTTTTTGTAACTTTAGCCTAATAGAAAATAATCAAATAAAAACTAAAATGGCTATGGTTGTTAATCGCAACGGGATTATTGAAGCGATTGACAAAGAGGAAAAATTACTTAGCTTACTTACAAGCATTGAGCCTGATTATTCTAAAATTATTCGCAGAAAAAAATATTTCAACAAGCATCGTAAAATTAAAATTGGCAAAAATAGTATTATTATTGATTTAAATAATAATTTTATTACTGCGGGATTTGTTAATCCAAATCTCAAATCAGTTGCTAATATTGATTTTTCACATGCTCCAAGCTTAAGTGAAACTAAACATGCTATAAGGGAATGTTTTAAACAAGGATATACAAGTTTAAGATTCACAAATGACAATAGTTTATCTTATGCTTCTACCTCTTGGTTAAAGGACATAAATAAACTAAGAAAAAGCATACCCCACATTATTCTTGGTGTAAATGGTAACAATATAGGCGGAGTTGATTTTTACGGAGAAATTTATCAAAAATCCCATGGAGTTAATTTTAACCAAAACCTCTTTTTCCTAGATCAACTAGAAAAATGTGGAAATACAGCTTGTATCATTCATCAACATACTGATTTAAATGTTTTAAATTTATTCCTATCTGATTACTATAAACGTAAAAGCGTTAAGTTATTTAATAAGGAATTTACCTTTGAACAATTAGGTCAAAAGTTTAGAAATCTTACAAGTGATCCTTTACCAACCGAATATCGAATTTTGTCAGACTATAACTCAAGTTATAAAAGAATGTATCATGATATTTTTTGTGATGACTACTATGACGAAGATTATTTTGATATTTCCGATGACATACGTGATGATGAATTCGTTGATAGTGGATATTTTGGTACTTTTAGCTCTCATCCAGCAGTAACCGAACTAATGTATTCTCGATATAATTTTTACCCCATCAGTAATACATTAGGGATAGTTAACAAATTAATCCGTCAAAATAACCAAGCAAGTAAAAATTCAAATTTATTTGCAAGTTCATCTAATGGTAGCAGTTCTCCTATACCTCTATTGAGAAACTCGCGTCTAGCCATTAGCGCAGATTTAAAATACTTTGATTCCAGTTGTTCAATACAGTGGTTAAAAAGTTGTGATATTGCTTATAACCTCCAAACTACTAATCTACCCTATATAGATCGAGATACTTATTATTCATTTAGTGATGATGAATTAACTAATGTTAAAACACTCTCCAATAAGTGTTTCTTGAACTTCGAACGCCTTAGTGGTCAAGATTTTCAACCTAAGAAGCTACTTGATGAAGAATTAGTTGAGCAACTTTATCGCTCAAACTACAATAATTCACAAGGTATAAGCTACTATTTAGTTAATTCAAACATGGCTGAACACTTTGAATATTTAGGTAATCGAATTCGTACAATCCGTAAGTATAAACATGACCTTGATTTTTATTTAGATTTTAATATCCAAAATAATAATCTACCAACTGTGAATGTATTGGAATACCTTAAAGGTTTAAATCTTCCAACTCTAAATTTATTACAACACCTAAATAAAATTCCAGCACAAGCTCTTGATATTGATAGAGCAATAGGAACTCTAGAAGTAAATAAACTAGCTAATTTTATTATCCTTAATAGAAAGCTAGATAGAATAAACGAAACATGGATTAATGGAATCTGTGTTAATTGTAACCCGATATAGCAATATCGGGTTTTTTCTTTACTTAAAATAATTAATTCTAATATTGAGAGAATATTTCGAAATTAATAAAAAAATTACTATGAAAAAGATTATTTTTAATAATTTAATAATAATTTTATATTAATAAAAATCAACATTATAAAAACTTTTTTTAAAAAAAGTATTGACTTTATCTTTTCAAAAGGGCATAATAAGCAGGTACCGATGAGGAAGAGAAGAAAAAACTAAAAACTTTTACTCATACTTACTCATAAAGGTATACAGATTTTATTGGCTATGTAGCTCAGCTGGTTAGAGCACAACACTCATAATGTTGGGGTCACAGGTTCGAATCCCGTCATAGCCACCATTATTTTGCGGGAATGGCGAAATTGGTAGACGCACCAGATTTAGGTTCTGGCGCCGAGAGGTGTAGGAGTTCAAGTCTCCTTTCCCGCACCATTTTTTAGTTGGGGTATCGCCAAGCGGTAAGGCAACGGGTTTTGATCCCGTCATCCCTAGGTTCGAATCCTAGTACCCCAGCCATTTTTTTGTGCGGGAATGGCGAAATTGGTAGACGCACCAGATTTAGGTTCTGGCGCCGAGAGGTGTAGGAGTTCAAGTCTCCTTTCCCGCACCACTTTATTGTTGGGGTATCGCCAAGCGGTAAGGCAACGGGTTTTGATCCCGTCATCCCTAGGTTCGAATCCTAGTACCCCAGCCATTTATTTACAGACTTATATGAGAGATCATATAAGTCCTTTTTGTATATTTAAAATATGAATAATTTTGAATTAGAAAGAATTATTAACCAATTACTAGAAAGTAGCAAATACTCTGATTACACTGTTAACGGATTACAAGTACAAGGTAAAGATAAGATCCAAAAAATTGTTACAGGAGTAACCGCTAGTCAAGAATTAATTGATTTTGCAATCTCTGTAAATGCCGATGCTATTTTGGTGCATCACGGTTATTTCTGGAAAGGATCTGATCCAAGATTAACAGGTTATCATTACCAACGTATCGCTAAACTAATTAAACATGATATAAATCTTTTTGCTTATCATTTACCTTTAGATTTTAATTTAGAATTAGGTAATAATGTTGAACTTGCAAAAATGTTTAATTTAACAAATTACTCTTATTCTCAAGATTCTAAAGAAATTTTAATATGTAAAACTGAAGAGTTAGATGTCAATGAATTTGTTAATCTAGTTGAAGCAAAACTTGGTAAAAAAATTCTTCATATAGGTAAAAACGCTAAAGACAAAATTAATACCATCGGAATCTGTTCTGGAGGTGGTCAAGGATTTATTGATCAAGCTTATGCTTTAGGTTGTGACCTATATATGTCTGGAGAGATCTCGGAGTACACTACTCACTCTGCAGTAGAACAAGGTATTCACTATATAGCTATGGGACACCATGATAGTGAAAGATATGGGATTAAACGCCTTGGAGAATTACTTGCAGAAAAATACAATTTTGAAGTAATATTTACAGATTGTCCAAATCCAGCATAAAAAAAAAAGAGCCTACTATAGGCTCTTTTTTTAATGTGGAAAGTGTTGGTAATCTATAAAACCATGATGTTTGAGTCCTGAAAACTCCTCTTCAGTTAAAGCTTTAGTACTTAACAAATGTTTATCTAATACAGCAGAATGTTCTTCGTGCTTTATTTGCTTTAAATATTCCACAAATTCTTTTCGTTGTGCTTCTATTTCTTTACTTTTGAAAAAACCATAAAGAACCCCTATGCGTCTAGCAATAGCATAGCAAGTATCTATTAAAAGAATATTAGGAAATAACTCTTGAATTTCATCTTTAATCAGAGGAAAATGTGTACAAGCTAAAACAATGACTCCTAGATTTAGATCATTATTATTCAACCAAGGAGCTAGAATTTTACTTAGGTCTTTATTGGTTGGCTTATTACGAATTTTAGCTTCAACATACTCAACCAAATCAGTTGTTCCTAGTAAAGATACATTTTGACCAATAGGTTTTGTGTAAAATTCAATCAGCTTAAGTACATATGGACGAGCTATAGTTGCTTTAGTTGCAAGTAAACCAACTGATTTTTCAGTTTTACCTTGTTTTACTAAAAACTCTACAGCTGGTTTTAAAGCTGGTACGACGCCAATAACAGGCACTTTAACAACTTCTCTGAGTTGATCAAGAATAAGAGTTGAAGCCGTATTACAAGCAATAACAACTAGATCTATTTTTAATTCTTTAATTGCACGAGATATTAGAGGTACAAGCTTTTCAATTAGTACACTATCAGGTTTCTCTGAGTAAGGAAACAACTCATTGTCAAATAAATAATAATATTCAAAGAAGTCAAAGTAGATGTTTTCTACTGACTTTAGATGAGAAAGACCACCTACTCCAGAATCAAAAAACAATATTTTTGCCTTTGTCATACTTACTCCCTATGATAAGGGTGATTATTATTTAAACTCCAAGCGCGATATAGTGCTTCAGCTACAACTACTCGAACTAAAGGGTGTGGCATGGTTAAGTTAGAAATAGACCATGACTCATGTGCTGCTTGCTTAACTTCATCACTAAGCCCTTCAGGACCACCGATAAGCAGATATACATCTCTACCATCATTTTGCCACTTGTTTAACCTTTTAGCTAATTGATGAGTATCGTACGGCTTACCTGGAATATCTAAGGTAACTATATAACCTCTACCACATACTTTAAGGAGCTCTTTTCCTTCTTCAATAGTTATACGGTTAATATCAGCACTTTTTCCACGCTTTTTATTGCTGATCTCAATTAATTCTAGTGGAAGATCTCTTGGGAATCTACGTTGATATTCTTTAAAACCAGTTGTTACCCAATCAGGCATTGATGTCCCAACAGCTACTAAAAATATTTTCATATAAAAATTTACGTATTAAAAAAGTCTTGAGATAGTCCCAAGACTTTTCTTATATTTTTATGACCAAAGCTTTTCTAGTTCATAAGATTTGCGTGCATGATCTTGCATAATATGTACCATTACAGTACCAAAATCTACAACAATCCATTCACCAGTATTTTTTCCTTCAGAACCGTAATTTTCAATCCCTAATTTCTTCATCTCATCAATTAAGTGATCTGCTAATGCACCACAGTGTCTATCTGAAGTACCTGTTACAATTATCATGGTATCAGTAATAGACGATTTTGTAGTTACATCAATTTCGCATGGTTCTTGAGCTTTAAGATCATCTAACTTATCTAAAATTACAGCACAAATTTCTTCTTGTGTTTTTTTCATTAATATAACCTTAAATTTATTCCGTATTTAATTTAGTTAAACTGTGTACGGATTAAGACCATGACATTATACCACAGTTAAATATGAGAAAAAGATGAATTAATTAGAAAAAAATTCTATAATATTCAGATTATTCAGATCATATAAAATAAATGACTTTTTCATTATGAGCTTTTTCTCTTTCACTTTTATTCTGTTTTTATTTATTGTTATTTCTATCTACTGGTCAGTATCTTATAAAACAAATGCTAATACTGCCAAGTTACAAAATATAGTTATAACTTTAGCAAGTTTATTCTTTGTTGGTTTTATTCATCCATACTTCTCTATAGTACTCTTAGCTTATGCCATCTTTATCCACTTAAGTCAAAGAGCCATTGATAAGGTTATAAACCAGCGACAAGATAAAAACTTGAACTTAATTAAGAATAGAGCTCAACATAACTTCTCAGTTCTTTCTTTAAAGTACTTTAAACAAAAGAGTGACATTGAAGAGCTTGAATTAACCTTAACTAATAACTCTACAGCACAGTTAACTCTAACAGAGCTTAAACTCGTAGACTCTATATTTTCTTCTCCTTTATCTAGAGTGCAAAATGACTTAGAAAAGACTTTAAAAAATATTGAAGGAAATGAGGTAGCTAATACTACACGTTTATTAAGTTACAAAGTAGCTGATTATTATCTAACAATTGATGAGTTATTAGAAAAAGTAAAAATTGAAGAAATTAATGATCGAGATCTAATCTACCTTAATGATAATTTTAATTTCCTTAACTCATTGTTGAAAAATTACAATTTAATTGAGAAAGATGAACTAGAAAAGAATTACAAAGAAAGCGCTAAAAAAGATTACTCACAAGCAGTACCAGGTTTTAACTTTAGCCTTCTTATAGTTGCGAGTTTACTTCCTCTAATTTACTTTAAATACTATGACTTTATTTACGTTAACTTTGTTAATTTTTTAACTAGTCTAGGTTTTACAAATTTAGGAGAGATCTCTAGCGTTATTCCTGTTCTTGGAATTTCTTACTATACATTTAACAGTATTTCATTGCTAATTTCAGTTAAACGTGGGGAAATTAAAAGCCCTTCACTCTTAACAAGTTTAACTTTTGTTACTTATTTCCCTACAATAGTAGCGGGACCAATTAACCGAGCAACAACATTAATTCCTCAAATTACTAAAGCTCGCTGTCCACAACCAATTAATAAAATTTTCTTTTATTTAACTCTTGGTATTAGTAAAAAGTGGTTACTAGCAACTAGTTTATCCATGTACTTTGTGCAACCTGTTTTTGGAGCTCCGGATAACTATAATAGCTGGGAATTAATCTTAGCTACCTATGCTTACGCTTTCCAACTATACTTTGACTTTAGTGGATATACAGATTTAATGTTCGCTCTAGGCTTATGCTTCGGTATTACTCATCCTATAAACTTTAGAAACCCATATATCTCTTTAAATATTAAAGATTTCTGGACAAGATGGCATATCTCTCTAAGTTCATGGATTCGTGACTATATCTATATACCTTTAGGTGGAAATCGTCATGGTTTTCTCTTAGCACAATGTTACACTGTAATAGCTATGCTACTCTCTGGTATTTGGCATGGCTCTACTTTAAACTTTGCTTTATGGGGCTTACTACATACCTTAGGGATAATTGGTTTAAATATCTTACATAAAGTTAGTAGCTTTAGAATTTCGGATTACAGCAAGTTTATCTCGCGTTTTTTAACATTCAATTATGTATGTTTAACTTGGATATTCTTTAACTCTACTGATTTTGATGCAGCGATAAACTTCTTAGAAGCTACTTTTAGCAATTTTTCATTACCTATTCATGAACCTTTAGCAATTATTAGTTTAGTGCTAATTTTCATTTACTGGATGTTACTACCTCAAGTTGAAAAATTAATTAATAAACTATTAACTGTAAGTCAGGAGATATCATCTAAATACTGTATTGCTATATGCATCCTTGTTTTATGGATAGTTATTAATTTATCACCTTCAGGTGTTCCTCCATTCATTTATGCTAATTTCTAGAAAACACTAAAATGAAACGACTTCTTATTAGTTTTATCTCTTGCATAATCATTTTGTTCTGGCTTTTTCAGGGATCAATAAATAATTACTGGATAGCTAACTATAGCTCACCTTCTCCATTGACTAAACTAGAAAATTTTAGACTTTGGACTCTAGGTAAAGATATAAATGATAAAGTCTTAGACTTTAAAGAGTTTGCTTTTTCACAATATAATAATTTAGGAACTTTAGTTACTAGTAGCTTCAACAAAAATAGTGAAAATATTAGTGAAGATGTAAGCAAAGAGCAAGATGAAGCAACTAATTTAAAAACTGAAAACTCTAATACGCAAGATGACTTCAAAGAGCTAATTGAGCAACATAATTTGAATATCCCTAAAGTCTTGCCTGAAAATCAGTTTGCCGTAGGCTATACAGATATCTTTGCGGGAGATAAAGATTTTACAGAATTTGCATTCCCTGAAGAAGCTTTGCCTATCACTCTAAAACCAGGTGACAAAGTCCTCGTTGCAGGTGATTCCATGCAACAAGGAGTTGGAAGACATATCCGCTCTTACTTAAGTCATAACTATAAAATTCAATCTAAAGATTTATCTAAACAGTCTACTGGACTTTTAAACCCAAATAATTTAGATTGGAATAAAACCATTACTCAAGAATTAGCAAGTGATCAAAACTATAAACTTCTAATTATGCTTCTTGGAGCCAATGATAATTATGGACTATATGATCGTGTGACTAAGAAAGGTTATCCTTTTGGCAGTCTAGAATGGCGTGCTCATTACCTACAACGTATCATGTCTATTATGTATCAAGCTCATGAACATAATGTAAGAGTTATTTGGCTTACGGTACCAAACATTCGTAACCCAGAGCTAAACAACAAAATGCAAGTTGTTAATAGCTTATTTAGATCAGCGGCTAAACAATATGGAGTGTTACTTGTAGATACAAATGTTCCTTTACATCTTTCAGGTAACTCATACTCTCCTTCAATCTATTTAAACGATAAACTAGTAAAAACTCGTTCAGATGATGGTATTCACTTCACTCCTGCGGGTGAAAAACTAATAGCCAACTATGTATTGTCATATATTGAGTACATAAACAACCTTGAATAGAGATTGTCTAAAAATGCTTAATAAATTTTTCAAAATTTATTTAACTTCTATTACTGTATTTCTTTTCTCTTGTACTAATGATACCTCGGTTACCCAACCAAAAGATTATATTAGTAATGACAGTTATATAGTTGATTATTCAAATAATGATTTAAGAACTATTCAACTAAAGAATAAAATCAAGCAAGCAAAGAAAGAAGGCTTAACAATCGTGCAGCTGGGGGATTCACACACAGCTGCCGATGTTATGACTATGTATTTAAGAAATCGCTTGCGTACATACTTAGGAACAGGTTCTATAGGTTATATTGCTCCCATGAAAGTTCCAGGGCAGTATAATAGTTTAATCGGTTATAAAAGCACTAACGTATCATTAATTAATGCTCGTAATCATAAAGAGTATAACTATACTATTGGTGGTTTAGTTGCAAGCTTTAATTCGCGTGGTTCAATTGAATATAAAGCTATAAACGGTAACACAATACCTTTTTCAGAATTAAAAATCACTACACGCTGTACAGCACTAAAAGATTGTATTATGATCGTGAGTTCTGATGCAGGAACTGAAACCTTAAGTATTAGAGGAAATCAATGGGCAACCTATTCTGTATTTATTGAAGGGAACTTTAGAATTTCGGCTAATGCTAACTTAGAGCTCTCTGGTATGTACATTAATAATACAAATAAAGGTGTTACAGTTTCAGAATTAGGCTCTAACGGTGCCACTATCTATTACCTAGATACTTGGGGTAGTGATTGGACTAAACAACTAGCAGCGTTAAAACCAGATCTTGTTATTCTTGCTTTTGGGACAAATGAAAGTTATAATCAAAACTTTGATTCTAAGCAATATATTAAGGATTACAGCCAATTAATCAGTAGTATTAAAGCAAATACGCAAGCACAGGTAATGTTACTTTCAAATCCTGATACGCTTAATATTGCTATAAATAAAAATTTAGCTAATACACGTTGTAATAATTTACAACATGCTGGAGTTGATACAGTTTATTATGATCTAGTACGCATAGCGAGAAGCAACCAAGTCCTATTTTGGGACTGGCGTCAAGCTATGGGTGGTTCATGTTCAGCAATCAAACAACAAAACGCTCAAATTCTACGTAATGATGGCGTTCACTTTAGTGCTAATGGTTATAGATTATTTGGCTATCAACTTGCGCATGATATTATTAAACTTGGAGACAAATAGAAAAAGAGCTGTGATAATTATCACAGCTCTTTTTCTACCAGCCCCCTCCGGCACCACCGCCACGGGAACCTCCTCCACCAAAATCACTCCCTCCTCGAGAGTTTCTCCCTCCAAAACCTGAATCCTTTGAATCTCCATTTCTATTTGAGCCAAAAGATGAATTTCTTTGGTTTTTGGCTAAGACATTAGCTATTAAAGCTAAGAAAGTTATTACTTTTGATAAGTTACTCGTTAACTTGTTGCTCTTACCATTTTGTTCTAACTTTTTAGATAACTTATTTAGTTTAGAACCAAACATTCCAAAAAGGAATATTGCAAGAAACGAAAACCAAATAATAAAGAAAATTAAAGGGAATATCTTATCAAACCAATCCTCTTCCTCTTCGGTTGATTTAGTTAAAGCATCTGGGATATTATTATCCGCTATTTGCATTAAGTCTGAAATAGTTTGTTCAATTCCCAAGTAATATTTTTCTTCCCTAAAGTTTGCTTGTAGTCGTAGTCTTCCGATTCTCGACAGTAAGGCGTCAGGTAAATCCCCCTCTACCCCTGGACCGGTTGCGATAAAGTATTTACGATCACTTTTTGCTATAAGCAGGAGCACACCATTTTGCTTATCTTTATTACCTATCTTCCATTGATTCATTAAATTGAAACTATAGTTTTGAATAGGCTCGTTACCTGTAGTATTGACAATAACTACAACAATTCGAAATTTATCTTTTTGATTAAACGCTATTAACTGTTTATTCAGATTATCTAACTGTGTAGCATTTAGAGTGTTAGTGTAATCATTTACAGGTGTAAGATTTGCAGGTATTTGAGGGTAATTCGCTACAGCTTTAGCAGAGAACAATAATAGAGCAAAAAGAAAGCAACTTAAAAACCATTTAAAATGTTGCAAAATTAGTTTCCAAAGTCTACTACAGGCGCATTTTGTGCACCATTAACTGACTGAAAATATGGAATAACTTTAAAACCTAAAAGTCTTCCAAAAATATTGTTAGGGAAAGTTTTTAAATCAGTATTAAAAGCTAATACGTATTTATTATATTCACTACGTGCGAATGCAACCCTATTCTCAATTCCTTCTAACTGTGCTTGAAAACTTAAAAATGATTCATTAGTTTGTAATGTTGGGTAATTTTCTGTAACCATTAAAAGACGAGATAGAGCTTGACTTAAACCGTTTTGCGCCTGTTGTAACTGTGCTAATTTCTCTTCAGTTAAGTCTTCAACATTTAATTTAACGCTTGTAGCTTGTGCTCTAGCATTAATAACATCAGTTAAAGTCTTTTGTTCAAAATTAGATTGAGCTTTAATTGTGTTAACTAAATTAGGTATTAAATCATAACGTCTTTGATATTGAGTTTCTACTTCAGCTAAAGCTAGATTAACTTGTTGCTGACTTTTTGAAAGAACGTTATAAGTACTTACTGACTTAACTACTCCAAATAATACTACAACAGCTAGTAGTATTAAAATAATAAACTTTTTACTTTTAATCATAGAAATTCTTGGTTTAAAACTTTGTTATATTGTTTTATTGCCTTTTCATCAATAGTTGCTACTTTTTCAAGCATTGCTTTTAATGCTAGCTTACCGTTCACAACATTTTGAATTGCACGATAAACATCCCATTGACGAGTAAGCTCTATATCAATAACTTTTTCTTGAGAAAGATCTTCAAGGGAAATATGCTCTTCTTTTACTATCTCTAAAAAGTTTCTTAAATAGTATAAGCAGAACAGACTAGTTTCCTGCGCCATTAAAATAAGATCTTCAATCTTTCCACCTAAATAAGCATCAATACTAGCCACCAGCAGATAAAAGATATCTGCCACACTTTTAATCTGCAGAAAAAGAAAGTTATCACTATCAATCTCTTGAGTATAAAAATCAAAAGCAGTGTTGTAGCGTGATATCAAACCTAGGTAGAATTCTAATTTGTCTTCTAAATATTCAACACCATTAGAGCTAACTTTTTCTAATGGAATTTTTAAACAATCAAGACATCTTTGAATATCTTCTAACTGGGAAAAGAAATCATTAACTAAATAAAGATGTTCTTTATCTAATTCAAAACTAGTATTTAAACGTACTTCCTCAGCAATATTATCATCTAACATTGCTAAAATCTGTTCAAAATCTAAGTCTAAATCGTTAAAATTACCAACAGAATAATGCAATAACTGCTTAATGTTAGATTGAATAATTAAACTTAAGTAATTAGCGTTTAATTTGAGATAACGACTATGGATAGGATTAGAAAATATAGCTTCTTCCCTAATTGGGTTTAATAAAACTTTATGATCTAGTAAGTGTGCATTATACATAGTTATTTTCTCTCAGTATATTTGCGTAATGCTTCTAACATAATTGCAGGATTTTCAACAGGAACATCTTGATGAATTCCATGACCTAAATTAAATACATGACCACGATTAAATTCTGCATCATGTAGATCTCTACCTAAAGAATAATCTTCAACAGCTAACTGCACATTTTTCTCAATACTTTCTTTTGTTCCGTATAGGATAGAAGGATCTACATTACCTTGAATAGCTACCTTATCTCCTACGAGTTTTCTAGCTACCCCAAGATCAACTGTCCAGTCAACACCTATAGCGTCAGTACCTGACTGAGCAATATCCTCTAACCATACTCCACCACCTTTTGTGAATACAGTTACAGGAACGCGCACACCATTATATTCTCTATGTAAGTTAGAAATTATTTCAGCCATGTAAGCTAAACTAAATTCTTTATACTCACGATGTCCTAAAATTCCTCCCCACGTATCAAAAATCATTACTGATTGCGCACCTGCTTCAATTTGCGCATTTAAATAATTAGCCACATTTTGCGCAAGATTTTTTAGTAGAGAATGTAAAGTTTGGGGATCTGAATAAAGCATACTCTTAATTTTAGTAAATTGCTTTGATGATTTCCCCTCAACCATATAAGTTGCAAGTGTCCAAGGACTACCACTAAAGCCTATTAATGGTACTTCACCTTTTAATTCCGTTCTAATCTTTGTTACGGCATCCATAACATATTTTAAAGATTGATTTGGATCTAAAATACCTAGTTTTTCTACATCTGATAAACTATTTATTGGTCTTTCAAAGTGTGGACCTTCACCTGCAGCAAAGTATAAACCTAAACCTAAAGCATCTGGGATAGTTAAAATATCAGAAAAAAGAATAGCAGCATCTAGTGGATATCTACGTAGGGGTTGTAAAGTTACTTCACAAGCTAGCTCAGGGTTTTTACATAAAGACATAAAGTCTCCAGCTTTAGCCCTTAACTCTCTATACTCAGGTAAATATCTTCCTGCCTGTCTCATCATCCAAGCTGGAGTTCTTTCAGTATTCTCTCTCAAAAGAGCTCGAAGATATAAATCATTTTTTAATTTATTTGTCATATAAAACTTATCATCTCAAAAGAAATTTTGTCTCCTAGATTATACCACGAAAACCCCATATATTCGTCGCATAAAAAAAGCCCCTCATAATTCTATGAAGGGCTAAACTTAAATGAGCTTTCGGTTATTTAACCATAAAAATTAATCTAATAAAGCTTGTCTGATACGTTGATACTCTTTACGTTTTGCTTCACCGTAACCAGTACCTGATGGTATTAATCTACCAACTACTACGTTCTCTTTTAAGCCACGTAGATCATCTTTCTTACCTGCGATAGCTGCTTCTACAAGAACACGAGCTGTTTCTTGGAATGAAGCCGCAGAGATAAATGATTCTGTAGCAAGAGATGCTTTAGTAATACCAAGTAATTCACGACGATAGCCAACTAAAGGTAAACCTAAACGTTGACGTGCTCTATTTTCTACGTAGATCTTAGCTAGATCTACTTGTTCACCTAGGATAAAATCAGAATCAACAGGATCAGTAATTACAACTTTTCTTAACATTTGTCTGATAATTACTTCAATGTGTTTATCGTTGATTTTTACACCTTGTAAACGGTAAACTTGTTGTACTTCCTCAACAATGAATTCAGTTAAGGCAACAACTCCACGTAATCTTAAGATATCTTGTGAAGCTTCTGGACCGTCAGAGATCACATCACCTTTCTTCACTTCTTCACCGTCGAATACGTTCAATGTACGCCATTTAGGAACTAGCACTTCCCACGCTTCACCTGCAACTTCACCATTACGCTCTAATGGAACGATACGGATACGTTTTTTATCCTTAGTTTCTTTACAGAATGAAATACGTCCATCGATTTCAGCAAGAATTGCTGGTTCTTTCGGACGACGAGCTTCAAATAGATCAGCAACTCGTGGAAGACCACCGGTAATATCCTTAGTACCAGATCCTTCAATTGGCATACGAGCAATTGGACGACCTTTTTCAATACGATCACCATCACTAATAGATACGATCGTCTTAGGTTGTAATAGGATTTGTGCCGGTAAGTTACTTTCAGATAGGATGATATCGTTACCTTGTTCATCAACAATCTTAATCATTGGACGTAAGTCTCTAGCTGATTGTGGACGTTGACCAACATCAAGTACTGTCATACTTGAAATACCTGTTGAACTATCAGATACTTCTTTAACTGACTGACCACTTACGATATCAACAAATTTAGCATAACCCGTTACATCAGAAATTACTGGAGTATTATGTGAATCCCATGTTGCAATTTCTTGACCTACTGCTACAGCATCACCGTCTTTAATTTTCAGAACAGCACCATAAGGTACACGGTGAACCTCACGTTTAGTACCATTCTTATCAACGATAATTAACTGTGCTTTACGAGATACTATTACTAAATCACCATCTGGATTTTCAACTACTTTGTAGTCTTCTAATCTTACAGAACCTTCAGTCTTAACTTTAATCGAGTTCTCTGAAGCACCACGTGTTGCAACACCACCTAAGTGGATAGTACGCATGGTTAACTGAGTACCAGGCTCACCGATTGATTGAGCAGCTATAATACCTACAGCTTCACCTTCAGAGATCATTTGACCACGTGCTAAGTCACGACCATAACAGTGCGCACATACACCATGTTCATTTTCACATAGTACAGGAGAACGAACATGTACCGCATCGATATGGTTTTCATCTAATACGTTACATAACTCTTCAGTTAATAACTCACCACGACGAATTAATACTTGATCAGTTTCTGGAGAGATAACATCTTTAGCTACCACACGACCTAATACACGGTCACGTAGGCGTTCTTTAATATCACCACCCTCAATAACTGCAGTCATTAAGATAGATTCTTCAGTACCACAGTCATCTTTAGTAATAACAACGTCTTGAGCAACGTCAACTAGACGACGAGTTAGATAACCAGAGTTAGCTGTTTTAAGAGCTGTATCCGCTAGACCTTTACGAGCACCGTGCGTTGAAATGAAGTACTCTTGTACGTTCAGACCTTCACGGAAGTTCGAAGTAATTGGTGTATCGATAATTGAACCATCTGGACGAGCCATTAGACCACGCATACCTGATAATTGACGTACGTTACCAATCGAACCACGGGCACCTGATGTTGACATCATGTATAACGAGTTCATTGATTCTTGCTGTACTAAATTACCATCAGCATCAACAACTTCATCTTTCTCGATGTTAGCCATCATTGCTTTAGTAATCTGATCTGAAGCTCTTGACCAAATATCAATTGTTTTATTGTATTTCTCACCAGCAGTTACAAGACCGTCTGCTAATTGTTTTTGTACTTCAGCTACTTCAGCGTAAGCTTTTTCTACAATCTCATATTTAGCTGCAGGGATCTTCATATCTTCAATACCGATTGAAGTACCTGATAACGCTGCGTATTTGAAACCTGTATACATGATTTGGTCAGCTAGTGCTACAGAAGCATCGTTACCTAAATCACGATAACAAGTATTTAATACTTGAGAAATTTGTTTCTTACCTAAAGGACGGTTGAAAATCTCGAAGCGCATTTTCTTAGGCGCAATTTGCCATAAGATCGCACGACCTACAGTTGTATCGTAAACTGTAGTTACTGGAACTAAACCATCTTCAGCACTTTCTTGTAGGCTAATAGATAATTTGTCTTCAGGTACTTCATTAATTTCTAACCACTCAGTAATACGTACTTTTACTTTAGCATGTAATTCAGCTGCACCAGTTTGGTATGCGATTTCTGCATGTTTAGGACTTGCAAAAATCATACCTTCACCTTTCACGTTAATACAATCACGAGTCATGTAGTATAAACCTACCACCATGTCTTGTGAAGGAACGATAATCGGTTCACCGTTTGCAGGTGAAAGAATGTTATTGTTTGACATCATTAACACACGAGCTTCTAATTGAGCTTCTAATGTTAATGGTACGTGAACCGCCATTTGGTCACCATCGAAGTCGGCGTTAAATGCCGCACACACTAATGGGTGAAGTTGAATTACTTTACCTTCGATTAGAATAGGTTCGAATGCCTGAATACCAAGACGGTGTAGCGTAGGTGCACGGTTTAGTAACACTGGGTGCTCTTTGATTACATAATCTAAAGCATCCCATAATGCAGGTTCTTCACGTTCTACAATTCTTCTTGCTGATTTAATGCTATCAGCAGCACCTGTAGCCATTAATCTACCGTAAACAAATGGACGGAATAACTCTTTTGCCATTAATTTTGGTAAACCACATTGGTGAAGTTGTAAGTATGGACCTACAGAGATAACCGAACGACCTGAATAGTCAACACGCTTACCTAATAAGTTTTGACGGAAACGACCTTTTTTACCTTTAATGATATCTGCTAAAGATTTTAATGGACGTTTGTTAGAACCGGTTACTGGACGACTACGTCTACCATTATCTAATAAAGCATCAACTGACTCCTGTAACATACGTTTTTCGTTACGGATAATCATTTCCGGAGTAGGATTTGATGGATCTGTTAAACGTTTTAAACGATTGTTACGGTTAATAACTGAACGATAAAGTTCATTTAGGTCAGCAGTTGCGAAACGACCACCATCTAAAGGTACTAATGGACGTAGAGCAGGTGGAAGAACAGGTAATACTGTTAAAATCATCCACTCTGGTCTGTTACCAGATCTATCAAATAGATCTAGTAACTTCAGACGTTTAGAGTATTTTTTACGTTTTGTTTCTGAATTAGTAGTTTCTAATTCATTTTTTAGGAATTCAATTTCAGCTTTAACATCAATGCGCTTAATGAGTTCTAAAATTGCTTCAGCACCCATTAATGCTGTCCAATCTGTTGTACCGTGAATTTCTGCAAATTGATCATACTCTTCTGGAGTTAAGAGCATACCTTTTTCTAATTCACTGTGTACACCTGGATCAACAACTACATAGCTATCAAAACGAATAATACGATCTAGATCATTTAATGTCATATCTAAAATCGTACCAATTCTGCTTGGTAATGATTTTAAGAACCAGATATGAACAACAGGAGAAGCTAATTCAATGTGACCCATACGTTCACGACGTACAGATGATTTTGTTACTTCAACGCCACATTTTGAACAAATTACACCGCGATGTTGTTTTAAACGTTTATATTTACCACATAAACATTCGTAATCATTCACAGGTCCGAAAATCTTAGCACAGAATAAACCGTCAGTTTCAGGTTTAGATGTACGATAGTTGATCGTTTCAGGTTTTTTAACTTCACCGTGAGACCAACCTCTGATTGTTTCTGGACTTGCTAAACTGATGGTAATCGCATTAAACTCATTGTCATCAGAGCTTGTAATTTGCATCTGCTCTAAATAGTTTTTAGCATTTTTCATGTATTAAGCCGCCTTGATTATTTTTCAAAGTCCATATTTAGACCTAAAGAGCGAATTTCTTTAATTAATACGTTAAATAGTTCTGGTAAATTCGCTTTCATTTCTTGTTTACCATCAAGGATGTTTTGGAAGATCTGACGACGACCTTCGATATCATCTGATTTAACAGTTAACATTTCTTGAAGCGTGTATGCAGCACCATATGCTTGTAATGCCCATACCTCCATCTCACCAAAACGCTGACCACCGAACTGCGCCTTACCACCTAATGGTTGTTGTGTTACTAAACTGTAAGAACCAATTGAACGAGCATGCATCTTATCATCTACTAAGTGGTTAAGTTTCAGCATGTACATGTAACCAACTGTTACAGGACGATCAAATTTCTTACCAGTTCTACCATCAAATAAAGTGATTTGACCAGTTGTAGGTAATTCTGCTAAACGTAGGAGATCTTTAATTTCTTCTTCAGTAGCACCATCAAATACTGGAGTAGCTACAGGTAAACCATCTTTTAGGTTATTAGCTAATACGATAATCTCTTCGTCTGTAAATTCACTTAAATCTACTTTTTGACGATTATTATGACCTACATCATATGCTTTTTGAATGTAAGATCTTAATTTTTCAACCGATGCTTTAGCTTCTAACATCTTGTTGATCTGATCACCGATACCTTTAGCAGCTAAACCTAAGTGAGTTTCTAGTACCTGACCTACGTTCATACGAGAAGGTACCCCGATTGGGTTTAATGCTAGGTCAATAGGATAACCGTGTTCATCATATGGCATGTCTTCAACTGGGTTAATTTTTGAAATTACCCCTTTATTACCGTGACGTCCTGCCATTTTATCAGCTGGTTGAATTTGACGTTTAATAGCTAAGTAAACTTTTACAGTTTTTAGAACTGTAGGTTGTAAGTTGTCAGTTTTAAGAATTTTCTCACGTTCAACTTCAATACGTTCTTTAATACTGTTTTTGTGTTGTTTAGCTAATTTAAATAATTGTTTTAATTCTTCACTAGCTTCAGGATCCTGTACGTGTAATGTTGAAAGTTTAGCAATATCAGCACTTGCAACACTTTCCTCGCTATGACCATTATTAATTAATAGAGTACGCATGCGAGCAGTAATAGAGCCAACAATAATCTCGACTTCTTCACGAATATCAGCTTCAGCTTTTGCTAACATTTCTGATTGAATTCGTTCAGTACGAGCATCTTTTGGCACATCTTCACGCGTAAATACTTGAACATCGATAACTGTACCTGATACAGAGTTTGGTACACGTAGTGAGTTATCTTTAACTTCAGCTGCTTTAATGTTGAAGATTTGGTTTAAAAGCTTCATTTCAGCATAGTTAGTTGTGTTTTGCTCTGTTTTAGGAGTTACACGACCAACAAGAATATCACCACCTTTAACTTCTGCACCAATATGAATAATACCTGACTCATCAAGTTTACTTAATAAGTCTTTATTCACGTTAGGAATATCAGCAGTAATTTCTTCATTACCCTGTTTAGTTTCACGAGCAGAACATACTAACTCTTGAATATGAATTGACGTAAAACGGTCATCTTGAACAACTCTTTCTGATACTAAGATTGAGTCTTCATAGTTATAACCATTCCAAGGAATGAATGCGATACGCATGTTCTGACCTAAAGCTAATTCACCTAAGTCAGTTGCTGAACCATCAGCTAACACCTCACCACGTTGAATCTTGTCACCTACATTTACACATGGAGTTTGGTTAATTACTGTATTTTGGTTAGAACGTCTATATTTAATTACATTATAGATGTCTACACCAGCATCTCCAGGTAAACACTCAGTTTCATTTACTTTTACAACAATGCGTGAGCCATCAACATACTCAACAATACCACCACGTTTTGCAACAATAGAAACACCTGAGTCAAGTGCAACTACTTTTTCCATACCTGTACCTACTAGAGGTTTTTGTGGTTTTAATGTTGGTACAGCTTGCTTCTGCATGTTCGCACCCATCAGAACACGTTTAGCATCATCGTGCTCAAGGAATGGGATTAAAGCAGCAGCTACAGATACGATTTGCTGTGCAGAAACGTCCATGTATGAAATTTGTTCTGGTAAGAACATACCAGTTTCACCACCACAACGTGCAGGAACTAGTTCTGTAGCAAAAGTATTATCTGGGTTTAACTTAGCATTTGCTTGCGCAATAACAACGTCTGTATTTTCTTCTAGAGGTGATAAGTACTCAAAATCTTCAGTAACTACACCATTAACTACCTTACGATAAGGAGTTTCTAGGAAACCATATTTATTTGTTCTTGCAAATGTTGCTAGGGTATTAATTAGACCGATGTTTTGTCCCTCTGGAGTTTCGATTGGACAAATACGACCATAGTGAGTTACGTGTACGTCACGAATTTCGAAATCTGCACGCTCACGAGTAACACCACCAGCACCTAAAGCTGAAATACGACGTTTGTGAGTTACCTCAGCTAGAGCATTGTTCTGATCCATAAATTGAGATAATTTAGAACCAGTGAAGAACTCTCTTACAGCTGAAGAAACAGGTTTATGGTTAATTAGAGCTTGTGGAGTTAAGTTTTCTAAATCACCATGAGTTAAACGCTCACGTACTGCGCGATCTACACGAACTAGACCCACACGGAATTGGTTTTCAATCATTTCACCAACAGCACGGATACGACGGAAACCTAAGTGGTCAACATCATCCACTGATTGAGTACCATTTCTTACAGCTACTAATTTTTGTAATACTTTAACGATATCTTTAGGACGTAATGTAGATTCTTCTTCAGAAACCTCATCTTTGCTAATACCTAAAGATAGGTTAAATTTCATACGACCTACTACTGATAAGTCATATCTATCTTTGTTGAATAATAAGTTGTTGAAGTATTTAATTGAAACATCTGAATCGCGGTGACTAATGTCAGTATCAGCATCAGATTGTTCATCATTTAATACTTTATAAATCTCAAAACATGCTGACGGGATATCTGTAGTCTGATCACGTCTTAATGTTTCTGAAATATAAGCACCCTCTTCTAACTCATTAGTATAAATAGTTGAGAAACTATTTACTAAATGCTCAGAAAGGATTTGGAAAGCGTCTACAGGTAATACATCATTAGCTCTATATAGCACATCATCAGTCACACGTGAACGAATATCTTTACGTACTACACGATCAGCTAAGATTTCTGTAGGACATTCTACCCACTCTACATTATCAGCACGTAATTGCTTAACAACACGTTCTGTAACTTTACGACCAGCTTCACTATAAACTTTGCTGTCTGTTTGAATAGGCCAAGGTAGAACTTCACCTTTAATTTTTGAGAAAATATTTGTCGAAATATATAGCTTATCATTTCTGATTTGGTAAGCTACTTCTGAGAAAAACTGAGCAAGGATTTCTTCAGTGGTATAACCTAAAGCGTGCAGAATTACTGTAGCTGGTAATTTTTTACGCTTGTCGATACGCATATTAATAATATCTTTAGTATCGAACTCAAAATCTAACCATGAACCACGGTATGGAATAATTCTAGCACTATATAGTGTTTTACCAGAAGAGTGAGTTTTCCCTTTATCTGATTCAAAAATTACACCAGGAGAACGGTGTAACTGACTTACAGCAACACACTCGGTACCATTGATTACGAATGAACCGTGTTCAGTCATAATTGGAATTTCACCGAAGTATACACGAGATTCTTTCGCGTTACGAACTTGTCTTGTAGCTTTATTATCGTATGTAACGAGACGTAAATTTACGTGTAATGGAACTGCATAAGTTTGTCCACGAATTTGACATTCTTGTGGATTATATAATGATTCACCTAGTTCATAATCTACATATTGCAGTTCTGCTAAACCATTATTACTTTGAATAGGAAAAATAGAACGGAATACAGATTCTAAACCTTGTTTTCCTTCAGGATCTTTTGTTATAAATTTCTTGAAAGACTCGATTTGGATAGAAAGTAGATATGGTACGTTAAGGATTTCTTCCTTTTTACCGAAATTTTTACGAATTCGTTTCTTTTCGCTGGAAGTCAACGACATATATTCGCCTCATTTAAGTAATATTTTAAAAGCACAAAAAGCTGAAGACTTACTTGTAAGCCCTCAGCTCTTTTGATTTATAAGTGTTTAATAATAATCTATACTAAAAATAGTTATTATTTAACTTCAGCTTCAGCACCTGCTTCTTCTAATGCTTTTTTCAGATCTTCAGCTTCAGCTTTAGCTACACCTTCTTTAACTTTAACTGGTGCAGATTCTACTAAATCTTTAGCTTCTTTTAAGCCTAAACCTGTTGCTGTACGAACTGCTTTAATTACAGCTACTTTGTTAGCACCAACTGATTTTAATTCAACATCAAATTCAGTTTTCTCTTCAGCAGCTTCAGCAGCACCACCAGCTACAGCTACAGCAGCTACAGCAGCAGATACACCGAATTTTTCTTCCATTGCAGATACTAATTCTACAACTTCCATTACTGACATTTCAGCAATTGCATCTAAAATTTGTTCTTTAGTTAATGACATAGTATTTTTTCCAAATAATTGTTGTTAATAAAAATTTATTAAGCAGCTTCTGCTTCTAATTTGTCAGCATAAGCTTTAAGTGTACGAGCAAGTTTACCTGCAGCAGCTTCTTTCATTGTACCAGCTAAGCGAGCTAATGCTTCTTCTAAAGTTGGTAATGAAGCAAGAACTTCAATGTTAGCAGCTGGAATGAACTCACCATTATAAGCAGCACCTTTAATCTCGAATAATTGATTTTCTTTAGCGAAATCACGGAATAAACGAGCAGCAGCACCTGGGTGTTCATTAGAGAAAGCTACTAGTGAAGGACCTGTGAAAGTATCTGTTAATACTTCTAAAGCTGTATCTTTAACTGCACGACGTAATAAAGTGTTACGAACTGTACGAACGCTAACACCAGCTTCACGAGCTTTTTTACGTAACTCAGTCATTTTTGTTACTGTAACACCACGAGCGTTAGCAACAACGGCAGATAGAGCGCTTTTGGCAGCTTCGTTCACTTCAGCAACAATTACTTGTTTGCCTTCTAATTTTAACGCCATTTTATAGCTCCATGTTCTCAGTATGAGATATTGAAATAAATAAAGGAAAAACCTTTATTACCAAACAGGAAGCAGTAAGAAATAGTTGTATATTAATTATCTGCCCCATCTACGTAGGAAATTAAGATTTACATCACCTACGGTCTTAGACTTACCATATTCTCACGAATATGTAGGTCAGAAGAGAATGAATTGTTAACTGTTTAAATATTACTCTAAACCAGTTACATCAATTACTAGACCAGCACCTTGAGTTGTGCTTAAGCTTACTTTTTGTAAGTAAACACCTTTAGCGTTAGCTGGTTTAGCTTTACGTAAAGCATTTAATAAAGCTACTAAGTTACCTTTGATAGCAGCAGCTTCGAAATCTAGTTTACCGATTGAAGCATGTACGATACCTGCTTTATCGTTACGGAAACGTACTTGACCAGATTTAGCATTTTTAACTGCTTCAGCAACGTTAGGAGTTACTGTACCTACTTTAGGGTTAGGCATTAAACCTTTAGGACCTAAAACAGTACCTAAAGCACCTACAACACGCATAGCTTCTGGAGATGCAATTACTACATCAAAATCTAAGTTACCAGCTTTAACTGAAGCTGCTAGATCTTCCATACCAACAACATCTGCACCAGCTGCTAAAGCTGCTTCAGTGTTAGTTGTGAAAACCGCTACACGTACAGTTTTACCTGTACCGTTAGGTAATACAGTTGCACCACGAACTGTTTGGTCTGATTTACGAGGATCGATACCTAAGTTTACAGCTACATCTACTGATTCAACAAATTTAGGTGAAGCGATTTCTTTTAATAAAGCTACAGCTTCATCAAAAGCGTAAACTTTAGTTTTATCAACTTTGCTGTTGATTAGTTTTTGACGTTTAGTTACTTTAGCCATTATCAATTACTCCTCAACATCTAAACCCATTGAACGAGCTGTACCAGCGATAATTTTCATTTTCGCTTCGATGTCAGCACCCGTTAAATCAGGACTCTTCATTTCAGCGATTTCACGTAGTTTATCTTTAGAGATAACACCTACTTTATCTTTGTTAGGACGAGATGAACCTGATTTTAAACCCATTGCTTTTTTCAGTAATACTGAAGCTGGTGGAGTTTTAGTTTCGAAAGTAAAAGATTTATCTGAATATACAGTAATAACTACTGGAACTGGTAAACCTTTTTCGATGCTTTCTGTACGAGCGTTGAATGCCTTACAGAATTCCATAATAGAAACACCTTGTTGACCTAAAGCAGGACCAACTGGTGGAGCAGGGTTTGCCATACCAGCAGCAACGTGTAATTTCACGTATGCTTGAACTTTTTTAGCCATTTTAAAATCCTATTGTGGGTCAGCGTAGTTAAAAACTACTTCCCTGTTAAAAAATATTTTTATTAGTGCATAAAACACTGTAGTGTATTATAGCACAAGTTATTTTTTTAGTAAATAGTAATTTAATAAAAAAAGCATAGTTTTTTAACCATGCTTTTTTATAATTATTTGTCTGTTGGCGCTATATCTAAATCAGAAGCTTTTAGCTCAATAATACGTTTAGCACCCATAAAATTTAATGCAACATTTACTTTATCATCTGAAGCTGAAGTTGAATTTTTATCTACTGAAACTACTTCACCTTCATAATTTTTAAAGTCGTCACGCTTAATGATTACGCGATCACCAGCTTTAAATCTGATTGTTTCTTTAGGAGATAGTTCTGAATCTTTTACTAATTTTAAGATATTCTCTAATTCAGCTTTTCTCATAGGTTGAGGTTGTTTACCTTTTTGGTGTCCAACAAAACCTAAGATGTGAGTTACACCACGTACTAAGTTCAAAGTAGTAAAGTTAACTTCCATTTGGATAAAAATATAACTTGGGAATAACTTTCTCTCTGTTTTACGTACTTTTGAACCTGTACGAGTAATTACTGTTTCAACTGGGATAATCATTTGACCAAAGTAATCTTGGTATTGTGAGTCCTTAATAGCCGCCTCTAGTAATTGATAAGCTTTTTGCTCATAACCAGAAACAGTTTGTAAGATATACCAGTTGAAGTTTTCCGCTCTTGGACTTACTTTTTCTTCTGAATGCTCAACTTCAGCATCTGAAGCAAATTCTTCAAAATCGTCAAACTCATCAACGTTTACGTCTACCATGGTTTAGAATCTCCAAGTTGTGATTAAGTTAACAAAATATTGAATAACAAAATCAAATAGCCAGAACATGAATGATACTAAAACTGAGATTACTACAACGATGATTGAAGTTTGTAGAGCTTCTTTTTTAGTTGGGTAATAAATTTTCTTTAACTCTAGCATTGCTTCCATCGCAAATTTTAAAAATTTACGACCTTGATTTGTTACAAGAAATGCTAAAACTGCTAATATAATTGCAACCACAACACCTAATAGGCGAAATACTGGGTTAACATTAGCTTCAGTTAAATACTGATTACCATAAGAGATACCTACAACTAATGCTATAGTAACTAGCCATAGAATACTATTTACTGCTGAACTAAGCTGTTTAACTTCAGGCTTAGTTGATGACACCGAACTACTTGCCTTCTTTGGTTTGCTTGGTGTCTTTTTATTTAATGTGTTATTACTCATTGAACAACTCTAAAAAACTATCTTTAACGTAGCTATTATTTCTAGCTTTACTTTATATAAAATAACTTAGTTAGTTTACCACAAATTGTTAAGTTTTTCAATTTTAACTTAATTTCTTCAAATGACTTTTTTTACTCTTTATCGAAATTATATTAGAAGAATTATATAAACTTAGTAACACAAATGCGACTTTAGATGTATAAAGGTATCACGTATGCAAAGCTGTTTGTTTACGTAATTATTTATCAACAATGATTATGTGAATATGTGAGTGATGGGTGAATGTGTGTGAAATGATCTTAAATACAAAAAAAAGAGAGCCAAAGCTCTCTTTTTTTAGGTTAAAAACCTTTATTATTTGATGATGTTAGCAACAACACCAGCACCTACTGTACGGCCACCTTCACGGATAGCGAA
>NZ_NRHC01000039.1 GCF_003585885.1 Psittacicella hinzii
GAAAACGGGAAAATAGGTTATAGAAAGTTGCGATTTCCACAACTTTACTTTTCTTCCATTTCTGCGACTCTTTATCTTCTCCTTGATAGAACTCTGGAAAACCTAGTAGAGGGATACCGTCTGCGGGTTTTACCATTCTTTGTATTAGAGCCTTACGTAGCATAATGTATTTTTTATAAGAGTCAGTTGTAGTTTCTATTAAATCATCTAACTCTTTGAACAGATGTCCAACCTTATTTTGCTCTTCAATTTTAGGAAACTGTACAGGAAGAGATTTTAAGTTAGTGTAGGTCATGAACATTTGCGCAGTACCCTGCGATATCACATACATAAATCTTCTACTTTCATGACGTTGAAAGTAAGCCTGAAGATAGTATGGATCTATTTGTTTTTCATCTTTAACGCGTAATAGACCAACACGTGGATTTAAAACGTATTTATAGTCTTCAGTTACTATTGCAGATCTACCACAGTAGCCATACATAACCATCACTATGTCTCCATGCTTCAATAAATCATCAGGAGAATCTGTATAGTGTTTAAATTCTACAACACGATTATCATTACCAATTGCTTTAATTGAAACAGCTTGGTACTTACCTGAAGATGAAAGATCCAAGTCTTTATTTCTTATGCGATAGGTAACAACATCATCTAGTAAAGCAAAGGTATATGGTGTTTTATCGTTAGTGAAAGAGAGTTTAGGAAATTTTTGCATAACTTATTTAAGGAAAGGGATTTTGACAAGTAAGCATACTTGTCTACTTTGATGGATTCGTAATTCAATTTGTACTTCGACTTAATGTAAAGCTACGGCTTCTATTATACTCGAGATATAGCTAACCTATAGTTTTTTAATTACACTTTTATCGTTATTTTAAGAGTGCTTAATTTTGTAAGTAGTACTTAAATTTTGAATTTTAGTTTGCTATTTTTTAAGTGGTCAAATTATTTTTCACAAAATAAAAGTGATTAATCTCAAGAGAACAAACACAAATTCCTAGGTTATTATGCTTAAGCGAAATAGATTTAAGCAACAAAAACCTAGATGATATCTAGTTATTTCATTTTGAAATAAAAAATTATTAGCTAAAGTGATGAATTTAAATATTTTTTTTTGGAGTTTATGATATATATTTACAGGGATATAGTATAATAAAGGTAGAAAGATAGTACTACTTAGAAAAAATTAAGTAGTAAAATCAAACTAAAACTACGACAAATTCATAAACTCAAAGTTATTAGCTTATGTTAGTTAAACCTAAAAGCAAATAAACTAGCTCGATAGCCCCTCAAAGGTGATTTATTTGCAAAGTTTGACAGTTTAACAACTTACTAGCTTGAACCAAGTAATTAAATTTACGTTTTACAGTTAGTCATAAATTAATAATTAAAGGTGTTAATTAGTATCACAGATAGGTGTCAACTAGTATCACTGATAGGTGTTAATGAACTAAGTAGCTAAACCAAGAATATCCAAAATATAAATATTTAAGAGGCCAGAAAGTAATTTCTGGTCTTTTAGTTTTTGTAAATAATTACTTAGCTCAATTTATGTGAATTAGTAGTTTAACTAGCTAAGGTAAATTATTTTGTTCTTTTCCTAAGCATATATTCGTAACTTTTAGTTACTTTCGGTAAACATTTCTTAAAATCGATAAAACATCAATTAACCCCAGTAACTCTAAGAAAATTAAGAGATTACTGCTCCCAAAGTAATTACATTCTACCCTATAGTTAGTACCCAGTACCCCTAAATTTAACTTCAAATTAAGAAATAAACGATAAATAAAATAGAATAATCACAGGAGGTGATATATAATATATTTATAATAAATTTAATAAAATAAATATAAAAAATTATTTGTTAGCTGCGCTAAATTAAAGGTTTATTTTTACAATAATTAGGAAATTGTTATTTAAATCTATTTAAGGTTCTCTTTAATGACTTCTGTAATTTTGAATTAGCCTCGTAATTTAGAACAGAATTATAATTAGTTTTTTTCAGGGTGGTTGGTAAAAATTAAGTAAATTTTTACTTATCTAAGTATTTAGCTAAATTTATCTAAAATTTTGTTAAGTTTTTTACCAAGAATACAATTTAATGTATTCAAATATATAACAAATAGTTTGATAAATTTTTGTGGAGGTTTATAACCTATGAAAGAGCATCTAAGTGCTTTATATCAATTTATGTGGGTAGCGAAGCTAAAAAGTTTCTCTAATGCCGCAGAAAGATTAAATATGGCACAATCTGGTATTAGCCGAAGCATTAAAGATTTAGAAACATATTTAAAAGTTAAACTTATTAATCGTACGACACGTAGATTGTCTTTAACTCCAGCGGGAAGTAACTTGTTCCGCGAGTTAGAAGAAGGCTTTTTCTACCTAGATCGTGGTTTACAACAACTTGATCTCATGCGCACTTACCCAACGGGTAAAGTAACGATTACTGCTAGTCGTCAAGCGATGGAGCAAGTATTAATTCCTCGTCTTGCAAGCTTTGGCTCAAAATATCCAGATGTTGAGTTAGAACTAATTGTTGATAACTCAAACGGTGATGTGGTGGTATCAGCACTGGAATCTGAGAGCATTGACGCCGGTGTGCGCCTTGGCGAAGAAGTAACCGAAGGTTTAGTAGCGGTTCGTATTAGTGAAGATTTAGAGATGGCTGTAGTTGCGACACCAGAGCTTTTAAGCAAATATGGTATCCCTAAAGATCCTAAAGATTTAGTAAATTTCCCATGTATTGCAGGTAAACTAGATGGTGAGCGTGTATTTGATTGGGAATTTAAAGATAAGTATAAACACAAACCAGCAGGTAGCTGGACTTTAAATGATTCGTCTTTAATCTTAGAAGCAACTAGATCTGGTGTTGGTTTAGCATATGAACCAAAAGAACTAGTTAAAGATGATCTTGCGAAAGGCAAGCTAATTCAAGTTTTACAAGATTACACTTTAACAATTCCAGGTTTCTATCTTTATTACCAAGATCGTGAAGTGTCTCCAGCTTTACGTGTGGTAATTGAAAGTTTAAAAGTTTAAAAAAATAAAAAGTCGTACTTAGTGATAAGTACGACTTATTTACGTTTAAACATTAACTGAATGAAGCAAGGGTAGAAGTTAAGAAATAATCCTAACAAATTAATTCTATCTCTCTAGGAAACTAAAAAGATAGTTGCTTATTCAGCACACTAATATTTTACCTTAAATTGCTAACTTTTTTCGCTAAAATCAAAAATTATTTATACATGATATACAACTAACTAGCAAAAATTGCTTAAGTTGCTTATTATCTTCTTGTGATATTTTTGCTTTTAGCTTAAATTTAACCTTAGTTAAGGCTATTAGTTGAGAGCAAAGAAACGTATGCGAATTTAAGAGAATTTTCGTTCTTCCTTTAGTTAGTAGATAGATAGTAGAACTATTTTGTTCTTCCTTTATAAGAATTATCTCGTTCTTCTTCTACTTTTGGCAGAACTATTTCGCGCTCACATTATTTAAAGCAACACGACGACGATAACGTTTTACAGCCTCAAGAATAAGTTTACCAAAACGTTTTACTTTGGTTTGGGTCATACCTTGGATTTGTTCTAGTTCGTTTTCTGTGTCAGGAAGCTTGTCAGCAATTTCACTCATGGTTGGATCAGAAAGAACTGCATCGTAACGTAAACTAAAGGCTTTACCAATTTCGACACGAATTTTTTCTAGATCGCGGATTAAGCTAAAGATAAAGATATTGCGTTTAACTAGATCTGGAATAGCGGCAACTTTAATAGTGCCTCGCTCTTTAAGTAGTTGGTGCCCTGCGCTGGTAATATTAACGTAGTTATATTTACGATCATAGCTAAGGTAACCTAAAGCGAGTAATTGTTCAATAACTGCGCGCCAATACTTAGCACCATATTGGTAAGCTTGTTCAGTTTTAACTTTTATACGCTCTTCCCAAGAACTTATTTTAGCGAGGTCATTAACTACGCGTTCATATTCTTCACGACTATAACAGTAGTTAAGTTTTATTTGCAACGCACGTTCAAGTTCAGCAGCAATTGAAGCTTTCCCCGTAATCATTTTGATCATGGTATCCACGCTTAAAAAAGCACGGGCAACAATAACTAAACCGAGAATAAAATGAGCATCCTCACCTATTTCAATTTTGTCCTGTAAAGCCTTGCTATCTAAGCAGATATCACAATTGCCACAATCATGTTCAACTACTTGATTAAAAGCAGAAAGTAATACTCTTCTTCTACAGTTAGCTGTATCACAAAAATCAAACACTTCTTTTAGTTTTTTGAACTTCATTTCCGGAGATTTTTCCGGTTGTTGATCAATCAACGGATTATTCATTTCTAACACGAGAAGTTCTTGATACATTTCTTCTGTGTTAAGAGAAGAGTTCTCACTTGCTTTTTCTTTGCTTTTTCCTTTGTTTTGTTTTTTACTTTGTGCTTCCCCAGCTCCTGCTTGTCCTAACTGTTTATCTTGTTGCAGTTGGCTAGTTTGACTAGGTAAACGATTAGAGGCATGGAGTTCTTCGCTAATCCTGCTAATACGCCAATCTCTGGCTGCAGGAAAATCAAACAGAATGGCTTTAGCTTTTTCGCCATCACGTCCAGCACGTCCAATCTCTTGGTAGTAGTTTTCTAAAGTCGAAGGATAATCCATGTGGATTACCATACGCACATTAGATTTATTTACCCCCATACCAAAGGCAATAGTTGCCACCATTACCTCAACCTCACCACTCATAAAGTCCGCAAAGTTATCTTCTCTTTCCGCAAGCATTAGTCCAGCATGGTAAATTGCCGATTTAATTCCCTTGCCTCGTAAATAAGTATCTAGTTTTTCTGTACCTTTACGGGAGTTACAGTAAATAATTGCTGGTAAGTTTTCACTTTGACGACAAAGTTCAACAATTTTACGGTAAGCATGTCCATAATCCTCAACACTTTCAACATACAAGCCAATGTTTGGACGGTTAAAATCACCAACAAAAACTCTGGCATTGGTAAGTTGTAAGTTCTCAAGGATATCTTGACGAGTAGTCATACGCGCAGTTGCGGTACAAGCTAACATAGGGACATAGTTAGGTAAGATTTGACGTAAACGGGCAAGATTACGGTAATCAGGACGGAAGTCATGCCCCCATTGACTAACGCAATGAGCTTCGTCAATGGCAATTAAGTTAATTGGTAAAGAAGCTATGTCGCGTAGGGTAAAATTAGAAGCTAACTTTTCCGGAGAGACGTAAAGAAATTTACAACTTCCTTGACTAGCTGCTTGCAGAATTTGTTCACGCTCTGCTGGAGTAGTTTGGCTGTTATAGATAGCTGCACCTATGCCGTTGGCTCTAAGTTGAGCTACTTGGTCTTCCATTAACGCAATTAGTGGACTTACTACGAGCGTTACCCCTGGTAAACACATTCCAGGTACTTGGTAGCACAGAGATTTTCCCATCCCCGTTGCCATAATTGCCAGAACATCATTTTGTTCAAGTAAACTTTGGACTATATCTTTTTGTAAACCACGGAACTCATGTAAAGCAAAGCATTTGTTTAAGCAAATTTGAGCACGTTTAGCTAGATCTGGCTCATACATCCATTCAGCTTGGTTTACGCTGGTTTTAAAAGTGGTAGGTAAAAAGTCTTCAACTTTTTCAGGAACGAGATTTAAGTTGAGAGGTGGATAAAGGCTTGTTCCAGTGTCAACGAGTTCAAGATCAGGTAACTCTGCTTGTAGGTTAGCTAGTTCTTTGCTAAGGCTAGCAAGTTTACTTTCCGAGGCTTGCTGTTGCAGAGCAACTTCTAGTTGCTCACCAACTAGTGGCGCAAGGTTGGTTACTTGCCAAGTTTGTGCAATTGCGCCCTCAAAGGGAGTTAAGCCGGGAATTTGCTCTAGCTTACCATCTTTAAGAGCTTGATAAGCTTGAACTCGAACCTCTTGATAAAAACTGTTGCTTAGTTGACTATGCCATCCCGGATAGTTATAGGGGGTAAATTGTGCTTGATCTACTTGCTGTGCCAAGTTGAGCAAGCTCGGATTTCTATCACGTGTGGCTTTAATATGCAAAACATTACCTTCAGGGCAATAGTCATTTGAACCCGAGAGCCAGTTTTGCAAATTGAGCTTATTTGTCATACTTCATTAATAAGGAAAAGGCAACTAACTAGTCGCCTTTTTTTACATTAATACTTATTTGTAAATAGCTTTTCTACCCCAATAGCATTTAAAGCTATGTCGAGTAAATACCAAAACGAAGTTTGGTTATCTGCGGTATTAATCCAGTCATCTTTTTCTGGATCATAAGCAAAGTGAGAAGCTCCCGCTGTTGAAGCTAACCAAAGTTCATGTTTAGGTTCTTGGCGATTAATGATAACTTGACTTTTGTCGGCTGCTTCAATAGTAAATACTGAGCCAATTACATAAGAGTCAACATCGATATCATTATCTTCAAGAGTTTCTGTAATTTCATTCCATACGCGGTCAATCTCTTGTAGATATCTTGCAGTATCAATAGTCATGAATTTGCTCCTATAGCTATACAATATTCATGACTATATTTTACCGAAAACTCTCAAAATTTGCTTACTTGATTTTAGTAAATTGAGCTCTATATTTGCTATATGGCAAGTATTCACCTAACAATTTATGTCTGAGGCTATACAAACTTTTTACCCAATTTACTTCAGAGTGTTAGGTGAAACCTCTGTCATTAAAATAATCTGCATAATGGTTAATTAAAAATAATTATCTCGGAGTTTTTATGAAAGTAAAATTAATTGCTGCTTTAATGGCAACTTTAATGTTAGCTAGTTGTGTACCAATTTGGGGATGTCGTGCAGGTGGTCCAAGTGGTCAACCAGGACAAGGTAACCAACCAGCAGCGCAACCAAGTCAACCAGCAGGTCAGCCAGCTGGTCAACCTGGTAATGGTAGTCAAGGACAACCAAAACCAAGATAAAGAATTTAAACCTCTTACGTTTATAACTTAATAATTTCGCTCTTCCTAGAGTATTGTCGAGTTAGATAAAAATATCTGGTAGCTCAGCCTAACGGTCAATCAGACATAGTTTAACAGATCAATCTAGCAGCTTAATCTGACAGCTCAATTTGACTGCACGATCTAACTGCTCAATCTGACGGTTTAGTTTTATAGCCTAACCTTATTTTTCTAGGTAATGTAGCAATATAAACATAAAGAACAAACATAAAGTACAAACTCTTCTTAAAAAGAGTTAATGTCTAAAGGTCAATGCCAAAGAGTAATCGAGAAGTTTATTAAAGCTTCTTGGTTACTCTTTGGCGTTTGTAATTTGAGTAAATTTCGAAATCCTTAACATCTTCAATACCTTCAACATCTTCAAAATACATAACCTAGGTAAATCCGCATCCTTGATAAACCACTTAATTACAATTACTCCCTTCTAGATAGATGTATATCTACATTCACCGCTAACTTTGTAAAATTTGCTAAAATGAAAGTTGACCGTAAAAGTTACCGAGGTTAATAAAAGAGAAACGGTAGCTTTAACATTCCCTTAAAATTGTTTGCGCAGACTCCACATTAAATTAATAAACTTAACTCTTTAAGACAAGTTTGAAGATAAACCAAACTCAAGCTAAAACCAAACTCAAGCTACGAGGCAGAATAAAGTTATTTAGTAACTTTATGGTGCTTTAATAAGTTGTTAGTTCCTGAGGAAGTAACAGGTTATCTAGGAACTTTTAAGTTCTTTAAGTAAGTAGCAAGTTATTAAGTGAGTTTATAGTGCTTTAGTAAGTTACAGGTTACTGAATAAGTTGAAAGTGCTTTAATAAGTTACAGGTTACTGAGTAAGTTTAAAGTGATTTAATAAGTGGTAAGTTATTAATTAAGTGTGTGATGCTAGTTAACGTAATAAGTTGCAGTTATCAAGCATCCCCAGTTTGTGTAAACACGACCAAACTGATTTTTTTGATTATGGGTTTTAAATCTTATTATTTTCAACAACCGGAATTAGTGAGCACTTGGAAGCAAGCTGATTTTGCATTACAAGACGAGTTTATGCCTCGTTTAATTGAGTTACAGCAACTAATTGCTCCAATAGAGTCAGCTGAACAAAAAAACTTAGCTTTAGTAAGGTTAAGTCAAAGTTTATTAAGTAAGTTAGCAGGAGTTGAGTTAGATGCTTCTGCGCAAGTAGCACAAGATAAACTAACTAGCTTATTAGCAAAACCTTTACTTCAAGGGCAATTGTTCAGACAAGGAGAGCAACTAGCAATAGTTGCCTATGCTAGTTGGCTTTTACTGATGCAAGAAGAAGATAGTTGTTTAAAGCAAAACTTTGAGCGCTATAAAGAGTTATTGTTAGCCTGGCAAGCAGTTACTTTTAAAGTAAAGAGAGCTAGTGCAAGTAATAAAGAACAGCAAATATCTCAAGCACAAGCAGAGCAGTTACAACTTGCTCTTGAGCTTAAACAAGTGCAAAATCAAGTTTTTGCAAGTTGGGTGAAAGGACTATCTTTACTACAGGTAGAAAGTAGAAAAGGACAGAAAGTTGATAAAGGACATGAGGCTAATAAAGGGCAGGAAGCTAATAGAACTTTCTTAGTAAAAGTGCAAGAGTTAGCTAATCACCTAGGCGTTGAACTGCAAAGCGAAGAGTTAGGTAATTATCTAAGCTGGTTACAAGCTATTCTTACAGTTAAAGAACAAATTACTCAACAAGAGAGTTATTTAGCTTTTGAACAGCAAGCAGATGTTGCGATTGGTTCCATGACGAGTGCGGTGAATGGTTCTGTGGATGGTGGTTCTATGACGGGCTCTGTGGCAGGCTCTACAGCAGGAAGTAATGGGTTTTTACCGATTGATCTTGCAATCTCTGGCGGTAAGGATTCGCTTGCTCTTTATTGGACTGTACTCTATGCTTGTGATTTTGTTTGCCTAACCAGCCAAGCCTTAGCTCTATTAGTAAAAGAGCAAAGTCCTGTACTTAATAGCGTCACTTATCTAGATAGCTATCAAGCATATCAACCTCAAGGTAGTACAAAAGTCAAAGAACATTTTTACCAAACTGTAGAGTTCTGGCAAGAGCTGTTTGCTGGTGAATATGTTGCTCAAGCTTTGCCTAACACCAAAGCCAAAGGAAGAGAGATTGGTATTTCTCATGTGGATCATGGTTTACAACAAATTGCGCAAAACTGGGCAAGTTTTACTCAAGAATATACAAACTTAACTCAACAAGCCTTAAGGCAGTTTAAGCAAGTTTTTGCTTATTTAAAAGAGCTTGACAGTTTTTACGACTACTATAGTAAGAGTTTAAAAGGTTTTAGTGGGGCATGTAGTTTTCACGAGTACTCACCTTTAGGTGGAATTGGTTTTAATACCAGTGAGTTAAATTGGGTTTGGCGTGTTTCGCCTCCAAGCTTAATCTCTAAATTAAAAATGAAGTTAGCTCATTTAACTAATACAGAAAACTATGCTCGTAACTTACGTTACGGTGTACAGTTTGCCCGTTTAGCTAGTCAAGGACAAAAGCGTGCGCTGTTATTTGTTGCGCATCAAGAGCAGGACAAACTAGAAACCTTTGCGAGTAGTATTCTGCGTCTTTATCCGCAAGAACAACTTAATGAAAGTTTAATCAGTAGATTTTTACAAGAAGTAGAAGCTGGTAAAACTTTACCGATTATGAGAAATCTTCAAGCTTTTACTTATGAAGAGGCTAGTAATTTAGTTGACCAGCAAGCTAGCGAGCAAGCTGATAAACAAGCATACAAGCAAGTTGATAAGCAAACAGATATTCAAGCAAAGCAAGTAAATCAAACGAATCAAGCAAGTAATGCTTGTACTATTGTCAAGGCTCGCCCCTTACTTGCACTAGAACGTCAACAAGTTGAAGCTATTTTACAATTGGTTGGTACTCTAGCAGTAGAAGATCCAATGAACCAAGAAAAACACTACACTCGTGTGGCTGTACGTCAAGCATTGGAAAGCAACTCTAGCCTAGAGCAAGCAGTAAAACAAGCCTACCAAGCTAACCAAACTTTTGTCAAAGAAAAGGTTTGGCAAGAGAGTAAGTTACTTAAACAAACTGCTTGCTTACGTTTAGGTTTTACCGATACGTTTGCAAATATAATCAGTAAGTTAAAGGAAACTCAAGATAAGAGTTTAGCTGAAGATAAGAGAGTTAGAGAATATAAAAGTGGAGAGCCAAATAGTAGTAAGATAAGCGATAGTGAGCTAAATAGTGAGCTAATTATTAGTGATTCAAGTAGTAGTGAACTCTGCAACAGTGAACTAACTGAACTTGAAGCTCTTAATCTCTATCCACATTTGCTTAAAGAGCAAATTCTTGCTTGGGACTATCAGCAACATCTAGCACTTAATTTAGAAGCAACTCAAGGCTTGAACTTAATTAACTTTTGGTTATGGTTACAAGCAAAGGTACAGCTTAACTTAAGTCAGTATCAGCAACTGGTACAGTTAATGCAAGCACCAGAAACTAAAGCTCCTTACTTTAGTTGGGTTGTTGATAAAGCGAGTAAGAGCTTTGCGACAATAATCCGTCATCAAGGTTACTTACTGCTAATTAATGACGCAGAGGTAGGGCGCTTTATCAACACAAGTCCAGCAAGCCGTGCAAGTTTATTCCAAGAGCAAACCTTTGCTCTAGGCTATAACTTACAACTCCTAGCTAGTGGAGAATATCTGTTTAGCAGTCAACAAAGAATTATTTTCCCATTAAAAGCAGATAAAGTTAGATTTGATAAAGTTGGATTTAAAGATACAGGTGTTGAAAAAGGAGATGAAAAAAGAGATGAAAAAAGAGACGAAGACTATGTTGGCAAACCAAGTAGAAGTCGTAATCTAGATCTAGGTGATCATCTAGGTAATCATCTAGGTGCTCTAGAAGCAGGATTTACGCTTAAGTTTGCTTCGTCTTATTTGGAAAGCTCTGCTAAGTTTAACAAGCTGTTACGTAGTCGTGCAGTGCCATGGTTATGGAGTCAATTTATTTATAACTACTGCATTGTAAGAAGAAAACAAGATTAATCCAGAATCCTATAATCCTAGAATTCTAGAAACCTATAATCCTAAAATAATTAAAAAAGACAGAAGCCGAGCTTCTGTCTTTTAACATGTATACAGTTTAATTTGAGTACATAGAGGTCATCTGAAAAATGACTTTAAGAAGTACCTAAGTACTAATTAGTAGTTCAGACGTAAACCTAACCCTAGGTCGTGGGTATTAGTTTTTGTACTTGTGCCACTTGCTAACTTAGTTTTTACACCTTGGTAGCTGTACTCTAAGTAACCTCTTAGGTTGAAAGTTTGGTAAGAGAAGAAGCGGTAACTTGTACCTACTACTGAACCGTAATAAGTTTTAGTTGTTTTTACGCCAGATGATTTAGATTGATCTCTAGTTGCTGCTACAAGGAAGTAAGCAGAGAAATCACCTAGTGGAACTAAACCAGAGTAACCAAGAGCGTATACTTTCTTACCAGCTAAACGATTGTAAGATTTGTTTTTTGCAAACTGTGCATACACTACATGTGAATATCTTTTACCAAGGTTACCATAGTAACCAACTTCAGTACCGAATTCATCTAAACTTACGTTTGGATTATTTCTTTTTAATGAAGATTTACCTCTTAGCATTGTACCATAAGCGTAGAAAGTACCGCCGTCATTAGCAAAGTTATATTCATAACCTGCACCGTAAGCAGTGAAGTTGCCACCACTGTGTTGGTCAACACCTACAACAAATTGGTGTTTGCCATCAAATACTTTAGAAGTATATTTAACACTTTTATCAGTAGCAAAACCACCGATTGATGATACTAACCATGCAGCATCATATACGCCAAGGATCGAAGCGTAACCACCAGCCCATGACGCACCACCAACTAAGCTGATGTTACGACCAAGGGTAACAGAACCATAATCTGCATGTCTTACTGTTACGTAGAGACGGTCGTTAGCAAATGATTTTGGTTGGTTTCTGCTCTTAGAAAGAGTAGTAGTATGATTGCCGTTTTCAGTGTAAGTACGAGTGTAAGCATCTCTCCAAGAAGTGATGTGACGGAAACGCGCAAATGTACTTACGGTCACTTTGTCATCAAGTCTTTTTACAAAATAAACTTGAGTACGGAATTGTAAATAATCAAACTTAGTTAGGCTATTTTTACCTTCAGCATCATAGCCAGCCTGTCTAGAGATATCACGGTAAGTAAAGAGATAACCGTAAACTCTTAGAGAGGTATCATTATCAGAGTACAGGGTATAAGCTTGTGCAGCTGTACTAGTGAAAAGACTAGTTGCTGCAACTGCAAGAGCAAGTAGCGTTTTTTTCATACAAATAACCTTATAATCAATAATTTTAATCTTAAACTTCTTTATTTTGATTTGCATTTTGTGCAGCTAGATTATCTATTTTTTTTATCTATCTGTGCTCTCGAGGAGGGAAAAAGCAAATCTATATCTTAATCTCATCTTGTTTATAAGTTGTAAATTTCTGGGTCGGGAAATTTATAACTTTATTCTAGTAATAAAAATCAAAATACTAGATTAATTTTATCTTAAAACATAAATTTTAAAAAATAAAGGTTTTTTTATTAATCTCCAAGGTTTGAATTGATAATTTGTTGATTAATAAGTTAAAATAATTAAAAATTTTTATTTTTTATCAAGCTTTTGTTAGCTAAAAGTACTAATTTTTACTTCAGAAAATAAAAAAATCCAACCAAAAATATGGCAAATAAATTTTTTAATTAAAGTTATTTTTGTACATAAAGCTAGATTTACTTAAATATTTAACTGAATTTAGTTAAGTAAAATTTAACCGCCATAGTGGTTATTAGTCTAGTTTATTAGTGGTTATTAGTCTAGTTTATTCCCGATTTAATCACTATTTTCTTTCAGTCGTTTATTTTTACAATTCACCTTTTCTTTTAATCTAAACCTGATTAAATTGCAGTTTAAATCTAATTCAATTATTTCGTTCTTTTACATTCAGCGCTTAATTTAAGTAACACAAAAGTAACAATTTCGAGTGCTTTAATCCATTTAAACATAGTTTAAAACCCTTTAATTCTCTTTTATTTCCTAGGATTTACTCTATCGGCAAACTAAAACTTTAAATTTTTATCTCTTAAAAATCAACATTTTATAAAAATAAACCCTTGATTTTTCAAAAAATATGTTCACTTTTAGAAAATTTTGCCTTAAGATTAAAGTATGGTCGAAATAAATAATTGCTTTCCAAAGAAGAAAAATAAAGAGCAATCGACCCCAAGGTGATATTCATCTTGCACTTGAGATTAAGATTTAAAAATTTTGAAGATTTAAGGATTTCTGTATGAAAAAGACTCTAGTTGCTCTTGTAGTAGCTGCTGCGACCTTAGGTTCGGCATCTGCTTATACTCCAGTTTACTCAACAGACAAAGGTACAGTATACCTAGACGGTTACTTACGTACCCATTACCAAAGCTTTACGCAAAGCCGTGACACTAAAGTATCTGGCGGTAGCTACACTAATACCTTTAAGTATGATGACGGTAAATCACTAAGCTTACGTTTACGTTTTGCATTAGGTTTTGATACCGTTGTAGGTGAAAAAGGTAAATTTGGGGTGTATGCTCGTTACCAAAAAGATTTCACTTCAACCAGATTTGACAATGTCACTGCTTCTAGCCGCACTCTACAAAAATCACATAACTCTAGACCTGTTTACTTAACTGTTGGTCGTTTCTACTACGATTATGATGATTTTGTACGCTTTACCGTTGGGGTGCGTGGTGAAGATGACGCTGCAGAATTTAATCAATTTGACGATGCGTTAGATTTAGTACCAAGAGCAAGAACAGCGTTTGATTTAGTAAATCAATTAGATCTTGCTGACGGTGCAGATAAACGTACATTCCGTTTTGATTTCAAATTTGGTGAAAATAAAGATCACTATGCAAGCGTATCTTACGGTGACTCTAAAACAGGTTCAAGTACAACTTACTACTCACAGTATGCAGCTGCTTACGACTATAAAGGTTTCAAAGACTTAGAGTTACAAGTAGTTGGCTCTGCTGGTCACTTTAATGGTGCGGGTACAACAGCGTCAAAAGATACTTACTCTGTAGATTTTGCTGCTTACTATACTGTTTTTGCTGATACTAAGTTAAGTGGTACTTTTGGTTTAGCGCAATCACAAGTAAATGGTGAAACAACTGACTACTACGTTTACAACGTAGAATTAGTGAACTCTACTTTTAAATATGCGCAACCAGCAGTAGGTTACTCATATGTTGATGGTAAAACTAAAACATCAGCAGGTACAACCAAAGACAAAACTCACACAGTTTATGGTCGTGTGTACTCTGAAGTGTATACTTACAAAACAACAAACGTTTTAGTAGGTCTTGAAGCTTCATATCGTCGTGTGGTTTCAACAGCAACTACAAATACTAAAACTAAAAATACTTACAAAAATGCTGTAGTATTTGCGCGTTACAACTACTAATTTTATCGTTGTAACTAAACAACCAAGATTTTTAATCAATCTAGCGTTAAAAAGATAAGAGTAAATAGTGAATGTTGGAGTTAGTTCTTAGTTCCTATCTATTAGTTACCAGTTTTTAATTCTTAATTCCAACTCTTACCTAAAAAACTCTTACTAAAAAATAAACAGCTAGAGATCAACACAAGCTTTAAAAACTTCGTGTTCTCCTTAGTCTGATGTTAATTTCTCTTCTAACTATACATCGTTAAGGAAAAGAGAGGACGGTTCTGCCGTCCTCTCTATTAGTTTTGTAATCTTATGTCTGATTTAGTTCTGTATTTTGCGTAGCTCTTGGTTTGCAGGTATTTCTAAATTAGTCTTTTAATAACTAACTCAAACTTAGTTCCTTTGTTCTTGCTGTAAGACGTAGCTTCGCCCCCTATACTCTCCAACATCTTTGTCATTGCTTCTTAATTCAAGTTTATTCATTGAATTTTGTTCCTTGGATTTAGGGATTCCCGAACAA
>NZ_NRHC01000004.1 GCF_003585885.1 Psittacicella hinzii
ATATCTCTATCTACAGGATAAGGAGCATTATTTTTGTCATAAATTTCAAAGTAATTAGCATTTGGAATAAAACTTTCTTTACCATCTTCTTCAATTACTAGTTTACCAATTAAAAATTGTGAATATTTTGGTTTTCCATCGATTTTATACTGGTATCCTCTAAATAAAACGTTTTGAATATTTGAAGATCTAGTAGCTTTAATAACGATTTTTTCTAATGGTAAAGAGTAAGTTTTATTCATAATTTTGGTCAAGAATTATTGCAAAAGTCTAAAGGATAAGTGCAGGGCAGTCTGCCCTGCACTATTATAACATAGTTTAACTTTTTAATCTTGATTTTTTATTGTTTTTTATGCAAAAAGATTTTAACCCCTCTTTATAGATTTTTAAGAATTTCGGGAATCCCTATTTATTGCAAGCGAAATAGAAAACTATGAGGTCAATAATTTTATTATAGCCAACAAATAAGAAACTAAGTTAAATTTACTCTCAGATTGTGAAGTTCATCTCAAACTGGAAGAGGTTAGATACTCAAAAAACATTAAAGAGAAAAACCTCCCGTTAGGGAGGTTCTTCTCTTTACTCTAAAGTTTAATGTATTACTCTAAAGTTTGACGTATTACTCTAAAGATTGACGTAATTCATCAAGATGTTCTTGTTCATCACGATATGGATCAGGAATACCTAACTGTGCTAGGAACTCTTTTTCTTTCCCTTCCATTTCCTCCGCTTCTTCAGGTTCAATATGGTCGTAACCTAAAAGATGTAACATCCCATGAATACAAATATGCGCCCAGTGGTGCTCTAAAGGTTTTTCTTGCTCAACCGCTTCACGCTCAAGCACAGGAGGACAAATAATCATATCCCCTAATTCTGTAAAACCTAAAGCTTCGGTTTCATGTTCATCTGCCATGAACTCAAAACTCAGAACATTTGTTGGATAGTTTTTACCACGGTATTGATGATTTAATTCCGCAATATATTCAGGAGTAACAAAAGTTACTGCCACATGGAAATCCCCCTCAAGACGAGAAGCGATTTCTTTAAACCATAAAGCTAAATCTTCTTCTGTTGGTAAAAACTTTGCACTTGCCTCTGCAGAATAAAGATCGTTTACTGCTATTTCTAATGCCATGCTATGTCCTATTTAACTTCAGTTAATATCGTTTGTAGAGGATTTTCTTTTCTGCCTCTTTCTCTTGGTACTTCAGGGTGGAGCATTTCATACTCATCATAAGCATCAATAATTGCTGATACCGTTGAGTGACGCACAACATCACCTTTGTCCATACTATAGAAACGAACATTTGGTACATTATCAAGTACACGCATTGCATGATCTAAGCCTGAGGCTTGGTTTCTTGGTAAGTCACTTTGCGTTTTATCACCAGTAATTACCATTTTAGAACCAAGACCTAAACGAGTAACCATCATCTTCATTTGCGCTACAGATGTATTTTGCGCTTCATCAAGAATAACAAAGGCATTACTTAAAGTACGTCCACGCATGAATGCTAGAGGAGCAATTTCTACAACTTTAGAAGTTAAAAGTTTTTCGGCTTGCATAGGACCGAGAATATCAATAATTGCGTCAAATAATGGACGTAAGTATGGATCTAACTTCTCTTGTAAAGTACCTGGTAAGAAACCTAAGTTCTCACCTGCTTCAACTGCTGGACGAGTTAAAACTAAACGCTCTACTTTATGCTCAGCTAGAAGCTTTAACGCCATTGCTACCGCAACTAAAGTTTTACCAGAACCTGCAGGACCAACACCAAAAGTAATGTCGTTAGCTAAAATCCCTTGAGCAAATAGATGTTGGTTTACAGACTTACAACGGATTTTTGGATTAATCTGCATAAAGCTACCGTTGTGACGTAAACGCTCTTGCTCTTGGAGACGTTGGTTACGACTTACGGTATTCGCTACCATTACTGAAGGAGTTGGAGAGAATACAGATGCATCACCAGCTACTTGTGCAGTTGCTTTTACCTCTTGCGCACCAGCATTAGCAACACTTTGATTTGCAAAAGTCTGTGTTGCTTGTACTTGGTTTCCAACTTGTACTTGGCTAGTAGCTTGTGCTTGGTTACCAACTGGAACGCTATGCACAGAATTAGCAAAGTTTACTTTACCTAATTGCCCTTGCTCTTCAGCTTGACGTAACTTAGCAATCTCTTCTACAGAGAACACTTTGCCATTTAAAGTATTGGTAAACTCACTCTCTGCTTGTAATTGACTTACTCGCTCAAGTAATTGCTCTTCATTATAAACATTTGCGTTTGCTTGCGTTGGTGCTTTAAAAGAGTTTTCTTTTACTTGATCTACAGGATCTGCATATTGAGTATCAACTTTATTAGCTGGTTTCTCTTGTCTAAGTTCTTGAGCAACTTCGCGATCAAGGCTTGCTAACTCATCTTCTACCACAAACAAGTGTTTAAGTACACGTTCATACTGTTGCATGAAAATACTGAACTCAACAGCTTGTTCATCATTTTGAGATAAGTCACCAGAGTAGGCAATATCTAAGTAAGTATCAGGTAAACCATCAGACCAATCTAATTGCTCGATTGCCATTAAGTAACGGAACTTAGAATAAGCCATAAACTCAATCGCTTTTTGTGTTAACTCAAGACCACGATCATCAAAGTATTCAAGTAGGTTTGCAATTTCGCTAGCAAACTTCTCTTGCTCTTCTTCAGTAGAGTCAAACTGCTCTAAATACCATTCTGGTACTTTAAAGTCCGTTGTAAACAGATAGTATAAGTCTCCAGCACTTAAAGTTTTTTGTGCAAATCTAGAAGATTTTAATAAAAGATCTAACTGCGTATCTTCATCAGTTAAAGGTTCTACATCTGCAAATAAAGAATAAATTTGCTCTAGCGACCCTTGGCTAAACACTTGATTAACCTGAGAAGCAATGTCAGTTAAGCCAACATCAGCAGCGTGCTCTTTAGCTGCTTTTCTTGCAGCTTGATTAATTAGCAATTGTTTGAGTTGTTTTGGATCTAACTTCTCTTTAGCTGCCATTTGTTCAAGCTGTAAATCTTCAGCTTCTTGGTTGAACTCTTCAATTTCTTCTTGTTCAGCTAAGGCAATAGCTTGATCAATTGCACGTTGACGTAAGCTGTGGGTTTGATTAAACTCTTCTAGTAACTCTAAAGCTTGCGCACGAGTAGTTGCACCTTCTTGATTTACTTGCGCACTTTGGTAGCTATTAGCGTCTGTATAGCTTGCAGGTTCATCTGCTTTTGGTTGATAAACATTTGCTTGTGCATCAGCAAATAAATCCACTTTACTTGGATCAAAAGTTGGCATAGAGAATAAGTCTACGTCCGATAAATCTTGCGCAGCTGGAATAACTTTTTCTGCTTGAGGAGAGAAAAGATTATCAAAGTCACCGAAGAAATCTTCTTTATACTTACCTTGAAGTGGCACTACTTCATCATCTTCATATTCCCAATAATTACGTTTTGGAGTAAGAGTTTGTGAAGTTTGCTCTTGGTTATCTTTGTCAGCTAATTGAGCTTTTGCTTTAGCAATTGCTTCTAAAACAGCTGGAGGTAGTTTTACTTGTTGTGCTTTAGCTTGTGGAGCTTGTTGTGCATGAGCTTGTAAAGCCTGTTGCTCTTTAGCAGCTTGTTCGCGTAATTGCTGTTCTTGAGCTGCTTGCTCACGTAACTGTTGCTCAACTAGTTTTTGTTGTAATTGCGCTAAGAGTTCAAACTGTTCAGCTTCAAACTCTTGCTCTTGTTTGCGTTGTTCTTGATATTGGCGTTGAGCCTCTTCGAAAGCTTTTACAGCTTTTTCATCTTCAAGACTTTGACGTGCTTTCCATTCGTGAATGGTTAAATAAACCTCTTTAGGGGTAATGTCGTGAACTTTTTTGCCGTTAAAAGTTTGTTGATAAAGATCAAGAATAATGTTCTTAGCTAAGTTAACTTGTTTTTCTGTATCACCAAGTAACTCAATTCTAAAATTATTCCCACCTATTTCTACACCAACTTCATCTTCGATAGCGTAAAGATTTTCATTCTCTACACCAACAAGAGCTTGGAGGTTATCAATTTTTTCCGGTTCTAAAAAAAAGCTTGCTTTTACTGTCAAAGTGTATCCTTAATATAAATTTAAATGTGGTTTTTCTCAATATATTATATAAAACATTAAAAAAAAAAGAAGAGATAAGTCTCACGACCTATCTCTTCAAATACTTATTTTTATTAGTAAAGCTTTGAGCTTATTTTAAAATCTGATATTAGCTTTGCCCTAGACTACTTAGTCGATATCATTCTCGACTAGGCTAAGCTAGCATTATAGATTTCCATAAACTCTGGCTCATACATTATAGTTTTACCTAACTTCTCTGCTGTTTTTGATTTCGAAGAAGGTTTTGAGGTTTCTTTAGTACCTGCAATTACTAAAATATCGAGATCTTTTGTTACGGTTGCTGAGAATTTACCGCCAGATTCTTTAATGAAGTTGTTAAACGCATTACGATCTAGCTCTTTTAAACTTCCAGTAATACATACTTTCTTATTAAGGAAGATATTTTCAAAAGATGGTTTATTATCTTTAAAATTTACTCCAAAATCAATTAACTGCTTAATTGCAGTCTGATTTCTTTCATCTTCAAAGTAATTAACAATATTTTGATAAGTAACAGCACCTATTAGATTGAAGTTTAAAGAACCTAATGCTTCTTGAATATCAAGAATATATTCTGTAGCTGGATCCTCCTTAAAATCTTTTGGAGTTATAGTTGTGACTGCTGTAGTAATATTAGATTCCTCATTTTTTTGTGAAATTAAATCAAAACAGTAGTAACTATACACTTTTTTAGAAGTAGGATTATCTTTAGTTTCATCTGAATCTAACTCATCTGCAGAATTTTCTTCTGCATTTACCTCTTGCTGCGCACTACCATCTTGTTCAATACTGGAGGCTTCTTGCTTAACATAAGTCTCTTGTTGTGAACCAGATTCCTGTTGCGAAATATTAGCTTGTTGTGAACTAGAATCTTGCTGAGCACTTGATTCCTGTTCTGTGCCCTCCTCCTGTTGCAAGCTTATCATTTCAAACAGCCTTAGTAGGATTTGATTTGTTTCTGTTATCTTTATATCAATCCTTGGAGCAGGTCCTTTCTTCTTACTCGACTTATATAATGCTGGGAACTGAATAGCTACTGGTTGTTTACTTTTCTCTACTTCTGGAGATAAAGCAGCAGTTTGTAACTGTTCAGCTTTCCCTTGTACCCAACGTATCATATACGCATAGTTTAAAGCCTGCGCAAGTTTAGATCGATCAAAGTTAACAATTGTATCTAGTGTTGGTAATAATGCCGGACTAGCCAATTCAACCGAAACAGTATCCCCTACACCTACAATACCAATTGAACGATAAAAATCTATTAATTTTAACGACATCTTATCATTCAAACCAGCTTTAATCTGGTCATAAACTTTACCACCAAAAATTTCTTTGTCGGCAAAAGTCTTAGTAACCATTTTCCAATTGTAAGAGTTTTTCTTACTATCATCAACTTGAACTTTAAGTTTTTGTTTATAAGGAGTTATTAAAGCTTTAAATTGGTAAGCTCGTGTTTGGTTATCTTGTTTAAGCAACGTAAAGTATTTACGAATACGTGAAGCAAAAATCATCGCATATTCTGGAGCTTGCTCAGCTAGTACCAAGAAGTCACAGATATGAGCCAAGATTAAACTACGCGTGCTATAACCTAGTTTAGTGAAGTTAATCTCTTTAGAATCTAAGAATAAATCTAAATTAGTGTCAACTTTTCTTACTTTATTTTCATGCTCTTGAATTAAAACATCTAACTCAGCATCAGAGTTTTGATCAAGTAATGGATCTAAAGATAAGATACCTACGTTGAAAGTAGATTTTAAGTCGCTTACATATTTTTCATAAACTAAAGTTAGAGAATCTCTAAATCGTTTTACTAACTCAACACGTGCATATAGCTCATTAAAACTTAAAGAGTGTAAACCTACATTTACAAATTCTTTTAAACCATCTAAAGTAAGTGTATATTTATCAACTTGTGCTAGGTCTACTAAGTAAGAAATTTGCTCTTGGCTTAAGTTTATTACTGGAGCTAAAAATTGAGCACAATCTGCTAAGAACTTGTAAATAGGATGATTGCGTGAAGTACTAAATAGTTCACTACTTTCTAGATATTCTTTAATCTGCTCATTAAAGTATTCTCTTTGGGTAAACTCTTTAATTCCCTCAGGAATCTCTTTCAGAATATCAAAAGAATATTGTTTAGAAACAGAAGGCTCTACATCTAAATCAACATCTTCTTCTGCAGAAAGAGAAGCATTATTTGAAGAATCTAATGTTTTATCCTCATCTTGTTCTACAAGTTTCTGTTGCATTGAAGCGTGAACTTCTTGAACTTCTTGAACTTCTTGAACTTCTTGAACTTCTTGAACTTCTTGAACTTCTTGAACTTCTTGAGCTTCTTGAGCTTCTTGAGCTTCTTGAGCTTCTTGAGCTTCTTGAGCTTCTTGAGCTTCTACCTCATTTTCATCAAATATTAATGCTGAAAATAAATCACTTGTTTGCTCAACCGTAGCAACTTTACTTTTACTAGATTTCTTCTTCGTTGCTTTCTCTTTTACAAAGCTCTCTTTAGTTGAATCTTTTGATGAGCTTCTAGCTAAGAGGACAATTTTCTCGTCTACAACATTTGGAGAATCAGCTTCTAAACTATCTGAAGAATCACCTTCAGGTACATTTGAAGAATCTACCTCTGGTACATTAGAAGAAGTCGCTTCTAATACATTTGAAGAGTCTGTCTCTAAAGTATTTGATGACTCATCTTCTAAAACATTGTCCTGTTTGCCAGATAATTCTGCTACTTTATCTAAGTAAGAGTAGACAAAATTCTTTTCTAAATGCTTACCTTTAGCTAGCTCAAAAGCATCCTTTTGCACAGCCTCGCTAAAACTTTGAACATAATCTTGTTGATAGATCTCATTTATATCTAACTTCAATCTTTCTTCAAGATTTACTTGTGGAGAAGTAAAACGTGATAGATAAGTTAAGATGTAATCACGTTGATCACGTTTAAACTCTTTTTCACGCTCATAAAAATCTTCAACCCATTTGTGTCCTAAGTTTTTGAAGACTAAGGTAGACTGTTGATTACGGATATAACTTTCAAAATCTTTACAATTTAATTCTGAATTATTAGATTCTGCTAAATGAGCTTTAAGAAGATCCTTTAATTTCTCAACCTTGTTATGACCTAACCAATTGCTGAAGATTTCAAAACCTGCAATTAGATTTTCACTTAAAGGAAAAGCCTTAGCTGAAAATAATTCATGATACAGAGAAAATAAAGCTACACACAGTTGCTGTCCAAGATCGTAAATCTCAAACTTTTTAGCTACTTTCAAGAATTTGTCATCAAAGTATGTTAGTTTAGGGTTTACATTCCCTCCTACAAACTCTGGAAGATTAAAATCACGTTCAAATACTACAGTAGAGCTAAATTTTTTCCCAGCAGCAAAGTTTGCTCGTAATTGCTCTAGATAGAACTCACCACCTCTTTCTACTAACTTCTCTAAATAAGCAAAGTAAGCTCGAGCTGTGTTAGATTTGGCATTGTGATGAGCTAAAGCATTTAAGTAATGAGTATAAGTTTCAAGGTAATTACCATAACTATTTTCAAGTAATAAGTCTTTAAATCCTTGCTTATAGTTGTTTTTATCATTACTTACATTATCAACTTGCTTATCCTCAACTCCTTGCTCAAAAATACGCGCTTGCGTTTGCACTAAATGAGTATAGTCTTGGCTAGTAAATATAGTTTTTAACTCTTTACTAGATTCAATAAAGGTGTAAACAGCTTGACGGTAGTTAGTGTAATTAGAAGATACCTCTGTCGGTAAGTTTGCAATTTTTTGATTAAACTTACTCTCTAAAGCTTTAATATAATCTTCACGTAACTTATAAGCTAAAGTGTAAGCAGGCTCATGAATTACTAAAGATTTCGCTAAATCAGAAACTTGTGGTAAAAAGTTCTCTTGGCGTATCTTATAAATATCCGCGTAACTATCTAATACACCTAAGGTTAAAAAGTCTGAAATAATATTTGGACCTATACCTTTTAAGTCAATTCCACCTTTAGAGAAAAAGAATTCAACTTGTCCACCTAACTGACCTTGGCAGGCATGGATTGGATTACTACAGTATAGGCTTCCATTTTGGTGAACTTTATAGCGTTGGAAGTTTAAGTTAGCATCTTTACGACGTGATTTTTCACGATATAAACGGTTAAACCCTTTTTTGTACTCTTGTTTTTTTAGAGGATCCGTAGCTTTTTGGTATAAAGCTTGGAAAACAAATAGTTCTTTTAAGAGTTCAAACTTTTCAGTTTCAGCAAGATTTAGTTTATATTCTTCTTTTGGAGCAGTGAATAAATCTGGGTACTCTTTAGAAGCATACTCTTCTAGCTTACTTTGTAACCTTTCTGAATTTGTAAGAGGGACATCTATGGCTTCTTTAAGCCCTAAAGATACAAGTTTACGCTCATCTGCAATTAGCAAATCTTGCGCATTTTGAATATTCGTTTGTTGTAAACGGTTATCTTGTTTAAGGAAACTACCACACTCTGGACAAGTAGGTAAAACGTTTACAGGTAAAGCTTCTGGCTCACGGTCTTCAACAACTGCTTGCTTAACAACTGGAATTACTTCACCACCACGATAAATAATTACATTATCGTTTTGGTGTAAATCCATACGTTTAAGTTGCGCATAATTGTAAAGGCTAAGACTACTAATTGTCACCCCACCAACAAAGCAAGGCTCTACTTTTGCCACAGGAGTTACAATACCTGTACGCCCAACACTAGTTACGACATCAAGTAATTTAGTTTTTGCTTCACTAGGTAAGAACTTATAGGCAATTGCCCATTTTGGTGAGTTAGCAATCCAACCAACTTGCTCTTGTTGCGCAGAGTCGTTTACCTTTATTACAGTACCATCAATATCAAAGTCTAAACTAGGTCTTAGTTGTTCGATATTTTTGTAAAAAGCTTCAACTTCTTCTTGATTATGTACAAGTTGAACTAGCTCTGAAACGGTAAACCCTAGACGACGTGCAAACATTAAATTCTCATAATGAGAATTTGCTTCTAACTCTGGCGCACTAATATTATCATGCTGATTTACCGAGTAAGCCATAAAGCGTAATGGCATTTGACGTGGTAAGTTATCGATAATATACAGGTCTTGGCAAGCTTGCTTATCTTTATTGCGGTACTTACGTACTACACGTCGATAAGTTTCACGTGAAACAAAAGCACCAGCAGCATTACGTAAGTTTACTAACAGCTTACGTTTATAACGTTCGTACAGACTGTTTAAGTAGTCGAAATCTTGCTGAAGCATAATGAGCTCACCACGTACTTCAAGCACATTATCTTGACCTGTTTGTTGATATTGCTCAACTAGCTCTGGAATTTCTTGCGGAATGTTTGCCACACGTTTTACATGGGCACTAATATCGTAACCACGACTACCATCACCTCGCGTAGCTCCACTCACTAATTTACCGTTACGGAAAATTAAAGAGCAGGCAATCCCGTCAAATTTTGGTTCAGCACAAAAAGTAATACTACCATTTTTCTTGATATCTAATGACTTAGAAACTGCAGAGTAGAAGTCATTAAATTCCTCTTCCGAGTAAGCATTGCTTAAAGACAGCATTGGCGCTTCGTGCTCAATAATTTTCGCTTGATACTGTGCTGCTATATCTTCAATTTCTTGGTCACTAACATTAGTGTATTTCTTTACAACTTGCCAAGGTTCAAATTGCGTTTTACTTTGAACTACTTCAAAATATAATTCATCAGAATCTTCAGAAACTTCTTCAGCTTGTTCTTGCTCTTCATCAGTTTCTACCAACTCTAAATCTTTAGTAGCCTCTAAACGTAAGTCAGAACCAACTTGGTCTTTTGCTATAAAATTCTTAAAGTGTTCAAGATAAAATTCTTGGTAAGCACTTTCATAGAACTCTAATTCTTTATAAAGTTGATCATACTCATAATCACTTACTTTACTGATTGAATCTTGATAGTAACTTTTTTTCAGGTCTTGAATTAGAGTACGTAAATAATTTAGACGCTTTAACAGATCTTCTTGCTCAAGGTCTTGTCCTTGATATCCTTTAAAAGTCTGTGTCACTTTATTCTCCTCGCCAAAGGTTTATTTACCTAATACAGATCTTTGGGGAATGTTATCTATATCAGATTATAAATTTAGCTCTAACTTAATTTATTCAAAGTTAAGTTAAACGAAATAGAGGACTTAGGCAAAAACCAAAGTCCTCTATTCTTTTAAGCCTACAAAGATTAACTTTTTTGAGTCTCAAATTAACTAATTGAGTTCTCAAAGTCTTCCATTAGTGCTTGTAAATTATCATTTTTTGACGTATTACGTAATTTTTTCAGAGCTTTCGCTTCGATTTGACGAATACGTTCACGAGTTACGTTGAACTGCTTACCAACTTCTTCTAAAGTATACTCACGTGGCATACCAATCCCTAAACGCATTTGAATAACTGTTCTTTCACGCTCGTTTAGAGTTAATAAAAGTTGATCAACTGCTTCACGAAGATTTTGTTGTAAAGCAATCTCTAACGGATTTGCTACTGAAGTATCTTCAATAAAATCCCCTAATGATGTATCTTCATCATCACCTACTGGGTTTTCCATTGAGATTGGCTCTTTAGAGATTTTTAATACTTTACGAACTTTATCTTCACTTAAGTTCATTTCTTTCGCAAGCTCGTCAATGCTCGGCTCACGACCAAGTTTTTGTACTAGTTCACGGTTTACACGATTTAACTTGTTAATAGTTTCAATCATGTGCACTGGGATACGGATAGTTCTTGCTTGGTCAGCAATCGCACGAGTAATTGCTTGACGAATCCACCAAGTAGCATAAGTCGAGAATTTGTAACCACGTTTATATTCAAACTTGTCTACAGCTTTCATTAGACCAATGTTACCCTCTTGGATAAGATCTAATAAATGTAAACCGCGGTTAGTGTATTTTTTCGCAATTGAAATAACAAGACGTAAGTTCGCCTCTACCATTTCAATTTTTGCACGACGTGCTTTTTCGTATGAACTTTGAATACGGTTGTAAAGATCACGAATTGACTCAATATCTAATTGATATTTTTGTTCTACTTCGTTGTATCTTTCTACAGTTTCAAGAACTACTTCTTTATAGTTCTTAATACGACGTGTCCAGTCTTGATCTTTTTTCTGGAACGGTAAGCTGTCAGTTGTAAATAACGCTTCAAACCAGCTAAAGTTTTTAGCAGCTAATTGTTTCATTACTAGTTGACGCGTTGCTACTTTAGCACGAGGTAATTCAACTAAGTATTTAACAATTTGTGCATCATTAACTTTAACTTCTTCGAAGATGCTACGTACATAATCTAACATTAACTCAAACATATTAGGAGTTAATTTGAAAGTTAAGAACAGATTTCTTAACTGTTCAACTGCTTCTAAAGCTGTTGCTGTTAATTGTTTTTTACGATTAAATGTACCTGAACTACGTAAAAGCGTTAATACTTCTTGTTGTTTCTCTTGTAAAGAGTTAATACGTTCATTAGCAATTTTTGCATCGATCGCTTTGTCTTCATTGTCGTTCATCATGAAGTCATCATAAACGCCATCAAGATCAAAGAAACCATCGCTGTCATCATCAAAACCGTTTAAGATATCCGATAATTTACGGTTTGACGATAAGATTGCTTCGTACTCTTTAAAGAGAACATCTAAAATCTCTGGGTATTCGGCAATCGCTGACTGAATATCAGTCATTGATTCTTCAATACGTTTTGCAATCTCTACCTCACCCTCACGGCTTAATAGATCAATTGCCCCCATTTCTTTCATATAGATACGAACAGGGTCAGAAGAACGAGAACCTGAAGAAGTAGAAGTTGTCGTTGTACGAGTTTCACTAGTATCATTCTCAATTTGCATTACGTCAACTTCTAAGAAGTCGTCATTAACAATACGAATTGAGTAAGTATCTTCTAGATACTTTGTTAATTTTTCAAGTTGAGCTTCGCTATAATCTGGAAAGTCTTCTTGTAATTTTGCCACTGAAATATAACCATTTTCTTTAGCAAGTTCTACTAAATCTTCAATGGTTTCTATCTCATCTTCCTCAAATTTATCAAAGTCTAGATCTTCAGTAACTTCATCTTCTAACTCATCTTCAGGGTCGTATGAGTCGAAGTGAGGTTCATTATGATTATTATAGTTTTTCATTAAGTTATCAATCCTGATGTAAAGCTAACTTTACAATTTAATTCTTTTTAAATCTTTACCGGAAAGGAGTTCGATAAATTCAGGCTACTTTGTGTTTTGCTTTTGTTGTTAAAAATACTTTATTTCTACTTACCCATAAAATTAACTATTGCCTTTAATCGCTTTTAATTTAATTAATTGCCTTTAACTGCAATCTAAATGGATTGCTTTAATTGCAATTTGCATTAACCGCAATTTTCATTGCTCTTAATTGCTAATTAAAAAAAGCTTAAATGACCTTAAGCAAGAAGGAATTACCTTAGAGATTTTAAGGTTATTATACTAGGGGTAAGGTAATAATTTTTTATTTACAAATAATAACTTTGCCTTATAAGTATAATTCTGTATTAGAACTAAAGAAGACTGCCTAATCTACATAAGACCATCTTAAAAACATGAGCTAATACCTGACAAGCACGAACTCTATAAAGAATCAGTCGGTACTTTACTGCTTGATTTTTGGGTTTATCCAAGCTAAACCTAACTTTTTTAAACTATATTCTGTAAGACTTACCTCTGTTTATTCTACCTTAGTAGCAATCTCACAAGGAAGCATCAAAATACTGCAAAAAGAAATATTTATAGAAAAAATAGATTTTTCTTTTCTATCTTAACCTAATTTTCTATTTTTTAAAGCTATAAAGCTTCTATCAAGAAATTAATTATAGCAAAAAATCCAAAACTTAACTAATTTATTTTTAGACGTTAATTTTAGTTTACTTTGCTTTATTTTGCTTTTCTTGTCATCTTCTACTTTCCTTTTTACTTTAATGACAAAGTAAAAAGCTTTATCCTAGATTAGCTTCTTAGCTTAAATAAAACCTTGAAATCTTCACTATAGTTATAGCGTTTATTTGCCAAATTTAAAGTTTAGCAAATAAAGCAAAAGGCTCCCTAATGGGAGCCTTATGACAATTCGAATATAGTTTCTCTAAAAATAAAGTAATTTTAATTAATTATTTTGCAATAAAATTAATTATTTACCGTAACCGTAAACGTGTTTAGCTAAATCTAACACTTTGTTAGAGTAACCAATTTCGTTATCGTACCAAGAAACTAATTTGAAGAATTTGTCAGTTAATGCGATACCAGCTTTAGCATCGAAAATTGAAGTTTGTTTATCACCTAAGAAATCAGTTGATACAACTTCATCTTCAGTGTAACCTAAAACGCCTTTTAATTCACCTTCAGAAGCTGCTTTAACTACTTTACAGATTTCTTCGTATGAAGTTGATTTTTCTAAGTTAACAGTTAAGTCAACTACAGAAACGTTAGGTGTAGGAACACGGAAAGCCATACCTGTTAATTTACCGTTTAATGCAGGGATAACTTTACCTACAGCTTTAGCTGCACCTGTTGATGAAGGGATGATGTTTTGAGAAGCACCACGACCACCTCTCCAGTCTTTCATTGAAGGACCGTCAACAGTTTTTTGAGTAGCTGTTGTAGCGTGAACTGTAGTCATTAAACCAGAAACGATACCAAAGTTTTCGTGTAAAACTTTAGCTAATGGCGCTAAACAGTTAGTTGTACATGAAGCGTTAGAAACGATGTCTTGACCAGCGTATTCTTTGTGGTTAACGCCCATCACGAACATTGGAGTAGCATCTTTAGATGGACCAGTTAAAACAACTTTTTTCGCACCAGCTTGGATGTGTTTACGAGCTGTTTCATCAGTTAAGAAGATACCTGTACCTTCGATAGCGATGTCAACACCAATTTCATCCCATTTTAAGTTAGCAGGATCACGCTCAGCTGTTACGCGGATTGTTTTACCATTAACAACTAAGTTACCATCTTTAACTTCTACAGTACCTTTGAAACGACCGTGAGTTGAGTCATATTTTAACATGTAAGCCATGTATTCAGCATCAACTAAGTCATTGATACCTACAACTTCGAAATCTTCAGGACGCTCAACAGCAGCACGGAAAACAAAACGACCGATACGACCAAAACCGTTAATACCTAGTTTAATTGTCATTGATTGATACTCCTTGTTTTTAGCAATAGTTGCTTAAACAATTATAAGTTGTGATTAAAATTAAAACTTTACAAACAATCTTTAGTGTAGCTTAAAGCTTGCTTATAAAGCCATTAGCTTGTACATCATTAGTATACCTTAGCTAAATTAAAGTATAACTAAGTTACCCAATCGGTAACAGCTAAAGTACTTAATGACAAACTAACTTACAGATTTGTAAGTCCTAGACTGCCTTTTTTCAAGTCTACTTGAAAAAAAACTTTAGTAATTAAGAAAAATATTTAATTACTCAACGGGTCTACCATTGCAAAATCTGAAATCAATTTATTCTAAAGGTAAGCCCTTTAGTTTGGTAAGAGTTTGATAAGCTCCTAATTGGTAATCCCCAATTGGTAAGCTAAAACCATTTCCCTATTTTGTGAAATGCTTGTGAATTTTTAGCAAAACCTAATTTTTATTTTTTGCTTTTACTTACCTTTTTTGATTTGCCTATATTATACCTAGAAGAGAAATAAAATACTTAATAATTTAATTAAATTTTTTCTTAGCAATTTTTAAATCTCAACAAAAAGACAGATTTTCCTGTAAAAATCAAGGAGAAAACTAACCTCTCGCTGGGTACCTAAATGCAAAAATAACCTCGCGTATTAGTCAACTAAATAGAGCTAACTAGCAATTTATTGGGGTTAAGATAAATTTTCACATCTTTCTGTTAATTTACTCGTTGATTTGTTACTATTTGTTAAAAGACTTTTGGCTTATAGGCATTATCCTTCTCTGTAAAATACCTATGTGTTAAGAGTGAATTAAGTGAATTAAAGGTGAGCTCATAGAGTTAATTTAAGCTAAAAATGCCCTTAACTGTAATTCCTCTTTAAACATCTCTTAAAAATCCTTGCAAAAATCTCTCCGCAGATCTTTTTTAAAAATCCTAAACCATTTTTTCCTTAAATTAAGATTGATTTGAATTATAATATGATAAGATAAAAGCAAATATTTTTCTGTAACCCAATTTACATTTTGTTAAAGAGAATTTCTTATTTTTTAAAGGAAAAAGCGACAGCTCTTTACTTTAAAAATATCTAATCTTGTTTAGCGAGTAAGTTATTTTTCATAATTAGAGTACAACTCTGATTATTGCCTTTACGGCTAAACCAGACAATTTAGATACAATGCTACTTACTAATAGCCTACGCTAGCCTTGCAAGACAATCAATCACTCCTACCCTTAAATTAAGAAGTAAAAGAGCGTTAAGTTATTGCACCGCGCCAATCGCTAATAGCCAAGTCTTCCTCTCGAATCTAACAATTGTATTTTGCAATACAAATTATTTACTTAGCTTTATTGTTCAAATTACTTTGTTCAAATAAACCGCTTTATTGTTTAAACATAAGGGTTAATTGCAATGGCTGAACACAAAACAAAAAGTACTTTCGATTCCAAAGCTGAAGAAAGAAGACTAATTGTTGCAAATATCCTCAAAGACTATCCAGATTTACAACGTTTTTATGAACAAGGACGAGTTTTAACGGGGATTAATCGCCAAGTTCTTTTTGAAGCTGGGGATCTAGCTGACCGTATATATCTTCTTGTAGAGGGTAATATACAAGTATATACCAATAATGATGACCATGAACTAGTACTCAACTACTTAAATGGAGTAAACTTCTTTGGTGAAATGGGGTTTGTGGGACAAGAATCTCGCCGAAGTGCAAGTATTCGCTGTCGTACAGACTGCATTTACGTTGAAATGGAGTATGTGCAATTTAAAGAGTTTATTAAAAAACACCCTACAGTGTTAAAAACTCTTTGCGAGCACATGGCAAAACGTCTAAGACATACTACACAACAAATTTCGTCTATGGCTTTTGACGATGTCCATGACCGTGTAATTGAAACTTTATTCCACTTATCACGTAGTCCTGATGCTATTTCTCACCCTCGTGGTAGACAAATTCGTGCAACTCGCCAAGAAATTGCTAATATGTTAGGTTGCTCACGTGAGACTGTTGGTCGTGTTATTAAAGCTCTAGAAGACAAAGGTCTATTAAACTCTCGTGGTAAAACGATGGTTATTAATTATCCACGTTCTTACCGTGATGAGCCTTCTAACTCAGTTTATCGTGCTGAAAACGCTGGTAAATTTAAAGAGTAGTTTATAATGTAACCACCAAACTTTTAGTTTGGTGGTTATCTCTTTATCTAAATTTTTCTTAAATTTCCCTATAGAATCTTATCTTTCTCTATAGATTATCAATCTCTGTCTAGAGAAAATTATTTTCCCCTGTCGATTTTGTTTATATGACTTTTAATTTTAACTATAACTATTCTGAAGGTCCTGATTTTAAACCTGTAATGCTAGAGCTCTATAAAATCGTAGCGCAAAAGTACCCGCAAATTACCCAAGTAGTTGACCAAGAGGCTCTCTTTAATGACGAAGTTGGTGAAATTGATATCCAAGCTTGGCAAGAATTACAAAGCCTTGTTTGCAATAAATTCTACCAAGCATTTAACCCAGAGCAAGCACAGGTAGAAACTTCAAAAACTCCTCAAGGACAACTAGCTCAACAAGCTCAACAAGCAACGCAACTTGCACAAACAGCACAATCAACGCAAACAACACCAGCAAAAACAGCAACGCGCGAATTTACTGCCTTTAAAGAATTTAAACAAAGTCTTCCTGTCCTCAAAGAAGAGTGCAAATATGATTATCTTACCCTGGTAGATAACCTTATCGACACAGTTAAATGTGGTACTGCTGACCACTTACAATACCTGTTAATGATTTGGCGTCAAGCATTTCCATTCTTACGTCCACAAGTAAATCTCTATCCGAGAATTCTCGCAAACAACCCTACTTCTACTTTGGCACGTAGTTTGATTTACTGCCTCTACTTACTTGATCGTGTAGAAGATCTCATTTATTATCGCTATGATCCCACAGAATACGATATTAAGCTTATCTCTAATCTTGTTGGTAAAATCGATAAAGCACTTCCTTTCTATGATCATCTTGAAGTAAAAGAGTTTTCCTACTTGCTTGAAAACTGCTTACAACACTATTCGTTAGATTTTGCCGGTGAACTAAATCCACAAGAAAAGACTAACTTAAACCGTTTACTACAATACTATGCTCGTAAAAAGCACGAGCTTATTGGAGAGTTCCTTACCCTTGCTAAACTCGAAAAAGAGCAGTGGGAAAAGGTAAACCAATTAAAGATTAACATTGCGCACCAAGAGGCAATTAAGAGCCAAGGGCTAAAAGATCTCCCTCAAGTTAAAGAAGTTAAAGGCTTACCAATCATACTAAACCAAGTACAAATTGAACAAATTCTCCAGTTCGAAAAAGATCTAGCTGATCCAGAAAACGTAGTTATCCGTTACAAAGGCACCACGCTAAACCGTCGTACCGCACATCTAATTCTGGCTAAACTCAATCAAGATTTAAGTGATTATTTCCTTGAAGCAAAACCTTTAGGCAAAATCGAAGAGTTTACCGAATTTATTGAAAGTCGTTTTTACACTAGAGGAGTGCTCACACCACGTACTAGTTCAGAGCTGATCGTCCTTGACGGCTGTAACTATGTTAAAGAATACTTATATGAGAAGGCTATTGCTCCTTTATTAGCCAAAAAAGAACCTTTTACTATTGTTGATCTGGGCTCGGGCTCTGGCTGTTTAGGGATCTCGATTCTGCAAGAGCTTGTTAGACATCTTTATGTGACTCCACTTAAATTTAAACTAATTTGCTGTGATCTTTCTCCAGAAGCTTTAGCAACTACCTACGCAAACCTCGAAAGGATCTTTAACTTACCTATCGAAGTAGATAGCCCAGCTTTAGAAAGCCAAGAGAAGGTAAAACTCGGCGATTACATTGCTGACAATAATCCGTTCTTTAAACCAGATCACTTTATGAAGTTCTTTGCAAAACAAAGCAAAGCAAGAAAAAATGTTAGCCTTGCTGTCCGTCAAAGTGATTGGTTAGAAAAAGTAACTGAAGAAGTTGATATTATTGTCGCTAATCCTCCTTATATTGATGTTAATGATCCTTTATTAGTTTACAGTCAAGATGATCCATGGACTTCTTTAGTAGCTCCAGATTCAGGGTTACAAGCTTACCGTGAAATCTTTACACAAGCTCCACGTGTGTTACGTAATCATGGAGTTATCTTAATCGAACACGGTTATGAACAACAAGAGGCAATTGAAGAGTTAATCACTAACCTAAATTTACCGCAAGGTCATTATGAATGTTTAGCTGACTTTGAGGACATAGATATCGTCCGTGGTTCAGCATGGCGTTGGATCAAAGCGCAATAGCCCATAGCGCCAAGCTAAATAGTGTATAATAGAGGCAAAAATTACTTTCTTAAATCGAAATATGCAAAGAATTCTCCGTAAATGCCTAGGTAGCTTGGCGTTAGTTGCCCTACTTGCAGGCTGTACCAACTACTCGGTAGTAAATGTTCCTCACATTTCAAATAACTATCGTTATGTAACTTTACAAGCTGACGATTACGATCTTTACAGTGATCTCCGTGATCAACTAGCTGTACAAGATATTGAGGTAATTACCAACAAAACAAGCAAAGCTAAGTTGCTAGACATAGTTCGCAAAGTATCGGTAAACAAAAAAGTACTTCCTGTTGACGAAGTACGCTATCGTCCTGCTGGTTTTGAAGGTAGTAACTCACTAAACCCGCTAGAAATTACCAGCATTGATCAATGTGTAGATAACCATTTAAATCTCGCTTGTATCCAAAACTTTATTCCAAACATCTTTATCAATAGTTACGCACAAGATAGTAAAACTCTTTCGCGTCTTGAAGACGGTTCAACAGGACAAATTATTTACATTGCTAATGCAACTGGAACTATTAGTGTTCCTACTTTAGGAAGTGTTTCTCTGCTCGATATTCAATCAGATACCCAATTAAATGATGAAACGCAACCACTCGCGCAAGTACGCACTGCTAAACAAAACACCATCCTCTTAAAGAGAACAATTGCAGAGTCAATTGTAAATAAAATTGTCTTTATTTTAGAAGATCAAACTATTAGAGAATATAATCGCAAGTAATGGCTTTAATTCAATTTAATTACGAAAACCTCAGTAAAGAATTAGAGAAGCAAGGTTATCCCAATTATTTTCTCATTAGTGGTAACGACCTCTTACAGCAAAAAGAAGCTAGTGAAGCCGTTCAACAAGTTGTGATGAACGAAAATGGTCATTATGCTTGCCAAGAGATTGAACTCTATACTGATGCAGATAACTTTGACTTAAAAGAACTCCTACTTGAAGTAAACCAAGTAGGTCTTTTTGGGGTGCGTAAATTTATAAAAATTATCGTTAACCGTAATTTAACTGCCAAAATCCTTGATGATTTAAAAGCTCTTGCCCAAGCTAATGATCAGTTTCACGTTTACGCTTTTATTCTCATTAACTGGGAACGTAAAAACGAAAACTCTGCCCTTTATCGTACTTTTAAAACACAAGTTAACTGCGCGCAGATAACTTGCGAACCTTTAAAAGGGGATAAATACCGTAGCTGGATTCGTCGTCGCTTGCGTAAAATGAACTTTGAGTTCCCTGAAGAAGTAATTAACTTCTTCTTTGAACGCTTTGAAAATAATATGTTTACCCTGCAGCAACTGCTTGAGCAGTTACAGCTACGCAACATTAAGCAAATTGACATTCCACTAATCGAACAAATTTCCCAAGAGTTTTCCGATTACAGTGTCTTTGACTTAATGCAACACGTAGTTGCAGGAAATATCCGTAAGGCGTTACAAGTACTTGACTATTTGGTTTACCAGAAAAAAGAAAGTATTGGCTTAATTATTGGGATTATTCGTCGTGAACTTATTAATATCTACTCTTACCAAGCACAAGGTAAAGTTGATAGCCCTGCTACCTTTATGACTGCGCCTCTAGTAACTGTAGGTTTTAGTCCACAACAAGAGCAACAGTTCAAACGAGTTTATTGGGATAAAGATAAACGTTGGCAATACGAAAGATATTTACGTACTACAGCAACACGTGATCGTCTCTATCGCCTCTTTATCTATATCTGCGATATAGATATTGCGAGTAAAACCTTTATGCCTTTAGAAGAAGTAATGCTTCACTTACGCATCTTCTTTAACGAGTTTGTTCATCCTAACCCTTTCTCACTACATTCTTGTGAAATCTTCAAGAATAAAATTATTGCTCAAGTTTAGTCTCGCTAAACTTATCAACAATTTCACTTTGCCTTACGCATAACCAAAGTATTAGTTCATAGCAAAAGTACTACATAACCAAAGTAATTGCTCTTAGCTCACTGCGCCAAAGCAATTCCTCTTAGCTTTGCGGCTTGCCTAAGGCACAAAAATAGCTCCCCGTATCCAATCATACGGGGAGCTATTTTTATTTTGCTAATCTTACTGTGACAAAATTATTTCACCACAATATTTAATAGTTTGTTAGGTACATAAACAACTTTAGCAATTGTTAAACCTTCAGTAAATTTAGTTACGTTCTCATCAGCAAAAGCAATCTCTTTGATTTCATCTTCAGTTGCATTTGCAGATACTTCTAAACGTGCACGTAATTTACCATTTACTTGTACCACGATTAACTTAGTATCAGTTACCATTGCTTCTTTGTCAGCTTCTGGTAATAATTCAAAGTCTAACGCACTATCTTGACCTAATAGCTTCCATAGAGCAAGCGTAATGTGTGGAGTAAATGGGTGTAATAGTTTAACTAAAGTAAAGATAGCTTCGTGCATTACTGCAAAGTCTTGCTCGGTTTCTAATGGATGTTTAGTTAAGCTATTCATTAACTCCATTACCGCCGCAATTGCAGTATTGTAAGCTTGACGCTCTAAGTCATCACGTACTTTAACAATAGTTTGGTGTACTAAACGACGAACTTTTTTCTGTTCATTATTTAATTGCTCGTGAGCAAAAGTGAAGTCTGTAATACCTTTTTCTTTTGCACCTAGTACAACATCATGTGCTAAGTTCCAAACACGACGTAAGAAACGGCTCGCACCTTCTAGACCAGCTTCTAACCATTCGAAAGTAGCTTCAGTTGGTGCCCCGAACATAATGTATAAACGTACAGCATCCGCACCGTAGTTATCTAACATTGCTGTTGGAGAAATACCGTTTAGTTTAGACTTAGACATTTTTGCCATACCAGCGTAAACTACATCGTATTTACCATCTTTAGTTTTACCACTAACGATTGCACCTTTGTCATCGTAAGTAATATCAACTTGATCATGTGGTAACCATACACGTACACCATTATCATCTAGGTAATACCATGAGTGATTCAGCACCATACCTAGAGGTACATATTTAGTTACTGGCTCATCCATTTCTAGGAAGCCTGCATCACGAAGAAGTTTGTGGAAGTAACGAATGTAAATTAAGTGTAAACATGCGTGCTCAATACCACCTACATAGTTATCTACTGGTAACCAGTAGTTAGCTTCTTCTTTGTTTAAGATGCCACCTTCAAAGTTTGGACAAGTATAACGTGCATAGTACCATGATGATTCTACGAATGTATCAAAAGTATCTGTTTCACGAGTTGCAGGTTGACCTTTATAAGTAGTTTCTTTCCACTCTTTAATGTCAACTAATGGGTTAGTGATCTCTTCACCTAAAGTTACGTTTTCCGGAAGAACAATTGGTAAATCTTGTTCTTCTATTGGTACGACTGTACCATCTGCTAAACGTACCATTGGGATTGGACAACCCCAGTAACGTTGACGAGATACACCCCAGTCGCGTAAACGGAAGTTTACTTTAAACTCACCTTTACCTAATTCAACTAGTTTTTTACCAATAGCAGCATGAGCTTGCTCTGAAGTTAAACCATCAAATTCACCTGAGTTTACTAGTACACCTTTTTCAGTGTAAGCGCCTTTACTGTAATCCCAAGCTTCACCATTTTCAGGTTTAATTACTTCTAATTTAGCGATATTGTATTTTTCCGCTACTTCAAAGTCACGCTCATCGTGTGCTGGTACTGCCATTACTGCACCTGTACCATAGTTCATTAGTACATAGTTAGCAATGTAAACTGGTACTTGTGCACCTGTTAATGGATGCGTTACTTTGATCCCTAGATCAAAAGCTAATTTCTCTACTGTAGATAAATCAGCTTCTGAAGTTTTCATAGTTTTACAAACTTCAACAAACTCGTTTACTTTTGCATCTTGCGCCGCAATTGCTAAAGCTAATGGGTGAGTTGCTGCTAGCGAAACAAAAGTTACACCCATGAAAGTATCTGGGCGTGTTGTAAATACCGCAAAGTCTTTTACATCATCAGCTAATTGGTATTTACCTGCGTCAGTTACGGTAAATTTAATTTCTAGACCTTCTGAACGACCAATCCAGTTACGTTGCATTTGACGTACACGCTCTGGCCATTGATCCATAGTATCAAGACTTGTTAAAAGCTCTTGTGCATAATCAGAAATACGTAAGAACCATTGATCTAGTTCTTTTTGTACAACTGGAGTATCACAACGCCAACAACAACCATCAACTACTTGTTCGTTCGCTAATACAGTTTTATCAACTTCACACCAGTTTACTGCTGATTTTTTACGGTAAGCAATACCTTTTTTATAAAGTTCAGTAAAGAATTTTTGTTCCCACTTGTAATAGTCAGGAGCACAAGAAGTCATTTCACGATCCCAGTCGTAACTACAACCTAGGCTTTTTACCGTGTTTTTCATCTTCTCGATATTTGCATAAGTCCATTTTGCTGGAGCTGTACGATTGGCAATAGCTGCGTTTTCTGCAGGCATCCCGAATGCGTCCCAACCAAATGGATTTAATACGTTTTTCCCTAACATACGTTGGTAACGAGCAACAACGTCACCGATTGTATAGTTACGTACGTGACCCATGTGTAACTCACCAGATGGGTAAGGCCACATTACTAGGCTATAGAATTTTTCCTTAGTAGGATCCATTTCTACGTGGAACGTATTATTCTCTTCCCAGTACTTTTGCGCTTGCGCTTCAATTTCATGGGGTTTATATGTGTATTCGCTCATAATAACCTTTACTAAAATAACAATCGAAAAATAAAATTTAAGGAACTACCTTAAACTTTATTTTGTTTTTTAACATTCTCTTTGCGATTGCGCTCTTTTAAGCCTTTGCCTGGTAGATGGATAAGTGCAACTTACCCATCTACTAGACAAAGGACAACTCAAAAAAGCAAAGCTTTGCACTATTTTATCATAGTTTTCTCTTTATAAAAGTGGATTTAACCACTAGTTAAACAGAACTTTGAGCTCTACTTTAAGCTGCACTTTAAGCTCAACTTTAATTCGAACTTTGAGCTGAACCAAAGTAAGCTATCTCTTCTGATTAACTCACGATATTACTTCTATTAACTTACAAAGTAAGTTCGTAGCTTACGACAAAATTCTCCCTCCCTAAACTAGCACCCTGCACAAAGTAAATTCCCCCAGACAGTGCAGTTCCCCAGCCCCAAGAAAACAGTTCACTCCTTGGTAAAAGCTGGACAAAATTCTCACTAAATTTTTGCCTCAACTCCTTTCAAAATTCCTTACTTCTGTCTTTTTGCAAAAACTTACAGAGCTAGGGCACTTCATGCTAAAATTTTTCAGCAAAAACGTCATTTTTTTCTCTAAGAAGAGCGTTTTCGTAGTAATATATAGGTGTACAAATTTAAACGTTTTCCTTGTAACCATCTTTCTCTTGCCAAAAGAGAAATTTTCTATATGGACTTGGGAGATTCTCCCTTGTTGGTATAAAAACTTTTTTACTTTCTTTAAACCATGGCACTATTAAAAAAAGATATCAAATTCCTCGGCGAAACATTTTCGTTTCCAATTAAAGACACGCCTGAACACCGTGTTCTTTCTGATCGTGCAGCCGATCGTTTAAACCACTACTATACTTTAGTTCTAACTAACTACTTAAACTCGTTATCTAACCTAACCCCAGCAGAGAGAGAAGAGTACTTACTTGGCAACTATAATGTTCCTGATGACAAGAAAAATTTCTTTGCTGCTACCATCTCTTACAACGCCGTTAAAGAACTCATTGTTAACGAAGATCAGTACAAAGAACAACAAAAACGTGATCAAGCTACCATTGAAGCTATCTTACAAGAGCAAACTAAAATCAACTCTACTCTTGCAGCCCGTACTTCTAAAGTAGAAGAACTTGAAGCTAAAGTAAGCGAGCTAAATGACAAGCTTCACAGCTTAAACTCGGACAAAAAAGCTTTACAAAGAGATTTAGAAGTTGGTAATAACCGCTATCAAGATCTTGAAAGAAACTTTAAATTCACTACTGAAAAGCTTGATAAATCCCTCGCTCAAGCTAAAGCTGATTTAAAAGAAGCACGTGAATTAGCCGAAACTAATCAACGTCTTGCTGAAGAAAAAGCTGACAAATCTCTCCGTACTTTACGTAACAACCTTGAAAAGCAACTTGCAGAGGAAAGAGAAAAAGCAATTCAAGAGCTTACTAGCCTCCAAGAGCGTTACAATAAACAAAACAAGGCTTTACGTGAAGCACAAGAAGACTTAACCAACAAAAACGCAAGCTTAAATGATTTAACTCGTCAATTTGATCACATTAACCGTCAATATAACGATATTAGTGACGCTTACAAAGTAATCAAAGAAAACAAAACTAATCTTGATTTAAGTTTAGCAGCAAGCAAAACTCGTATCAAACAACTTGAAGGTGATCTCGAGCAAGCCCAAAAAGAAAAAGCAGAATTCTCAGAAAAACTTTCTCAAGCAGTTACTAGTCAAGCGCATTTTGAAAAAGAGTTCAATGACCTCTTATCACGTAACCAATACGCAACCAATACCAAGGTTGAAGAACTCAAAACTCAACATCAAAAAGAACTCGAAAAACTAACTAGCCAACTAGAACAAGCTCAAACGCAAGTTGCAGAGTTAAGCCAGCAACAAACTTCTTTTGCCGACAAAACTCAACAAGTACAAAATGAACTTGCGCAAGCGCAAGCTGAAAAGCAGCGCCTCGTTGACCAACTAGATCTTGCTAACCAAGCGCAAGAAGATTTACTTGGTGAAAAAGCGTCTCTAGAAGCTCAACTTGAGCAGTTAAACCAAGAACTAAACCAAGCGCTTGGCTTACAAACAGAACTAGAACAAGCTTTAAATGACAACCTAGCTAAAGAGCAAGAAGTTAACCAACTAACTACAAACTTAGCTAGCTTCGAAACGAAACTGACAAAACAAGACTATGCTCTACGCCAAGCACAAGAAAAACTAGATGCGAGAAAAGAACAACTTGATCTAGTTTTAGCTTACATGCCAAGTGTTGAACTTGAAGCAGAGTTAGTTGAAGCGCAAAGCCAACTAAATTCATTATTACAAGCCAAAGAAAACTTAGAGCTAGATTTAGTTGCAGCTCAAGAACAAGCTACTAAATTCGAGCAAGATTACAATGAGCTCAAAGACTTACCTGCCCAACTAGACAGCTTACGCCAAGAACATGCTGCAAGCCAAGCACAAAGCCAAGAGCAAGTTACAACTCTGCTTAAAGCTAAAGAAGAACTTGAATTCGATCTGGAAGTTGCTAAAGAACAAGCGACCAAGTTTGAGCAAGATTACAACGAACTCAAAGACTTACCTGCACAACTCGACAACTTACGTGCAGAACTAGCGCAAAACCAAACGCAAAACCAAGAACAAGTTGCTACTTTACTTAAAGCTAAAGAAGAACTTGAATTCGATCTTGAAGTTGCTAAAGAACAAGCTACTAAGTTCAAACAAGATTACAATGAGCTCAAAGATCTACCAGCGCAATTAGCAAGCTTACGCCAAGAACATGCTGAAAGCCAAGCGCAAAGCCAAGAGCAAGTAACAGATCTACTTAAAGCTAAAGAAGAACTTGAGTTCGATCTTGAAGTTGCTAAGGAACAAGCTACTAAGTTTGAGCAAGATTACAATGAGCTCAAAGATCTTCCTGCGCAACTAGACAGCCTACGCGAAGAGCTAGCGCAAAAGCAAACGCAAAGCCAAGAGCAAGTTACAACCCTGCTTAAAGCTAAAGAAGAACTAGAGTTCGATCTTGAAATTGCTAAGGAACAAGCTACTAAGTTTGAGCAAAATTACAATGAGCTCAAAGACTTACCTGCGCAATTAGCAAGCTTACGTGAAGAACAGACACAAAGCCAAGAGCAAGTTACAACTCTGCTTAAAGCTAAAGAAGAACTTGAGTTCGATCTTGAAGTTACTAAAGAACAAGCAACTAAGTTTGAGCAAGATTACAACCAGCTCAAAGACTTACCTGCGCAGCTAGCAAACTTACGTGCAGAACAGACACAAAGCCAAGAGCAAGTTACAACTTTACTTAAAGCGAAAGAAGAACTTGAGTTCGATCTGGAAGTTGCTAAAGAGCAAGCTGCTAAGTTTGAGCAAGATTACAACGAGCTCAAAGACTTACCTGCGCAACTAGACAGCTTACGCCAAGAGCTAGCGCACAAGCAAACGCAAAGCCAAGAGCAAGTTACAACTCTTCTTAAAGCTAAAGAAGAACTTGAATTCGATCTTGAAGCTGCTAAGGAACAAGCTACTAGGTTTGAGCAAGACTACAATGAGCTCAAAGATCTACCAGCGCAATTAGCTAGCCTGCGTAACGAGCAAGAACAAAGTACAAATCAAGTTAGTGAACTTCTGGTAGCTAAAACTACTTTAGAAGCTGACCTTGCAAGCTTAACTGAACAGTTAAATCGTGCTCTAGCAAAACTTGCAGAGCAAACTTCACAAAACCAAGCTTTAAACTCTCAAGTTGAGCAACTTGCACAAGAGAAAGCTCAACTAGAACAAGCAAAAGCTCAAGTTGAACGTGAGAAAGAGCAAGTTGAACAAGAGAAAGTAGAACTGCAAGAAGCCAAAGCGCAAGTGGAACAAGCTAAAGAAAAAGTTGCTTTAGAACACGATCAAGCTAACCACAACTTAAGTGAAGTTAAAGCGCAACTAGCGCAAGCTAACTTAGAGTTAACTCAAGCGCAAGAAGCTAAAGCTAACTTAGCTAACCAAGTTGCAGCTAAAGAAACTGCCTTAGCACAAGCAACTAGTGAGTTAGCACAAGCAACTACTGAACTATCTCAAGTTCAAGCACAACTAAGCTCTCAACAAACAGAGCTTGCAACAGCGCAAAGTTTAGCAAGTGCTAAACAACAAGAGCTTGAAGCTCAATTAACTGAACTAGCACAGTTAAATAACCGCTTAGAAGCTAATGAGGTAGAGCTTGCAACTACTAAAGCACAGTTAGAACAGGCAACTGGACAATTAACTACTAAATCACAAGCTCAAGCGCAAGTACAAGCAGAGTTAGCAAGTGTACAAACTCAACTAGAACAAGCTAAGAGTGAGTTATCTACAGCTCGTCAAGAGCTTAGCCAAGCGCAGCAAGGACAAGCACAAGCTTCACAAGCGCAAACTGAACTTGCAGAGTTACGTCGCACCTCAACTGCGAAACAAGATGAGCTAACCCAACAAGTACTTGAGTTAGAACAAGCGCTTGAACTTAAAGAAGTTGAAGTTGAAAATATCCGTAACGAAAGCTTAGCAAGCCTAACAGCTTTAGTTAAAGAAAAAGAAAGCTTATTAGAACAATTAAATACTCAACCACAAGTTGAACAAAGCGAGTACCAAAAACTACAAGACGAGTTTGCTAAATTCCGTCGTGATCATAGCTTCACAATCGAAACTCTCCGTAGTGAAAAAACTCACTTACAGCAAAAACTTGATCGTAACCAACAAGTATTAGTTGATCTAAGACAACGCTACGATAATCAAATTAAACAGCTTAAAACTAACAGTCAAGCTGGCAATGACTTAGCGCAAGCGCAAGAGCGTATTGCTCAACTAGAACAAACGCTTGCAAGCAAAGAACAAGAGTTAACCAACCTGCAAACTGAGCTTACAAGTAAACAAGCACAACTTGATAAGCAAGAACAGCAATCTAACTCTCAAGCTCCAAGTAGCAAAGCTGACAATCAAGTAATGCGTGTCGTTTTCTCTGACAATCCAATCGTTGCTAAACGCCAAGAAAATGTATTAGAAATCCTCGGACGTGAAAGAGTACGTTTCCAATCATTTAAAGAAGGCTTTAGTCAACTGCAAACTAAGATGAAAGAGAAAGTAGCTCAAGAGGCACCTCGTTCAACCTTTAACAAAGCCCAACATGAGCTGACGCAATTACAAAAACAATTAGAGAAAATCATGGAAGAAGTTAAAAAGCTTTAATAAAGCTCGCTTTACCCAAATCTTTAATTGTTTGCTAAACTAACTTACATAAATGCCCACTAAAGAAACCTCTTTAGTGGGCTTGTTTACTCAAAGTTATTATGTTACATCTACGTTTAAATACTTATCCTCTCAGTGCAGAGTTTTGCCAAAAGATTAAGAGCAAAGAAAATAGCAAAGAACAAACACCAATTAATCTTGTTTATTTTCATGGCTTTACTATGCACGATCGCAACTATCCTCTCGTGGCTGAACTCACTTCTCAAGGTTTAGTTGCTTTAAATAATTCTTCTGCTTCTGAACCTACAAGCAGTAAGCTTATTACTTTAAGTTTGGATTTTAGTGAGCAAGGAATTACTTTGGAACAAGCTTGCCAAGAGCTAGAGCAATTATTGCAAGGTCCTAGTTATTTCTTTGCTTTTAGTTACGGTAATCTAGTTGCACAATTAGTCTTAGCTAACTTAAGCCCAGCTAGCCTTAATCAAGTTAAAGCTGCTCATGGCTTAAATGGCTCTTTACTGCCTTATGATCGTAACTATTCAATTCTTCCTCAAGTGGCTTTACGTACAGCTAGTCATTGGACAAAAGAATCTTTTTTACTCTTTGCTGCTAATATGGGTATGCCTCAAGAGCAAGTAGAACTCATTAAAGCTCGTTTAGATAAAGTTGAAGAGAGCACGATTTTAGCGCAACAACAAACGTTAACTGATCTAGCGCAAATGTATGAGCTGTTTCAAAGTTTTTTACAACAAGAAAGCATTATGCAAAAGTGGCAGAGCTTTAGAGTAGCAACTGATGATGCTATCTTCCCTGTAAAAAACTTACAGCGTTTTGCCCAAGACTTTAATTTAAAAATAACAGTGTTAGCTGGTAAACACTACCTTGCTCCGCAAGAAGTAATAAATCAATTTTGTAACCCTACTTATTATGCCTAAGTACAAAATTACCCTTGTTCGCTCTGGAATAAGTTTTACTTTTGACAACTCAACCTCTTTACTCCAAGCGATCGAACAACAAGCTATTCAACCAGAGTATGGTTGTCGTACAGGATTTTGTGGACATTGTCGCGCGACTGTTTTATCAGGGAAATGGCATTACCATGAGCTTCCTTTAGCCTTTACCCGTAGTGAGCAAATCCTTCTTTGTTGTGCTGTAGTTGATTCTGATCTTGATCTTGATCTTTAGTTCTTGAGCTTGATCTTTAGTTCTTGAGCTTGAACTTTAGTTCTAAAACTAGAGCTTTAGATATTGAACTTGCTCTTTAGCTTGAAATACAGTTTCTTAACTTATATTTAGCTAAAAATGTGATAAGACGCAAGCTTTACAGTATAATAGAATTAATTTAACAAAAAATTTAATACTATGACTTTAGACATTTCGACTTTACGAGAGCAAGTTCGCCAGCACTTGGCAAATGATCCTCACGCTCATACTCTAGACCTAGTCAAAGTATTTGGGCAACCAGAGGGGATTATTATCCAAGCTCTTCCTGAAGAATTTGTAAAACTTCTTCCAGGTGAGAGAACTTTTAGTTTGCTAGCAGAACTTACTACCTGGGGAGACCTGACAACCATTATTGAAAAAGAAGGTTTTATTTGGGAAGTTAAAGCACCTTTCCCAGCTGGTTCTTTTGCCCGTGGTTACTACAATTTAAACATGGGTCCTGAAGCTAATGATCAACTGCAACTTCAAGGTCACTTACCGGAAAACAAAGTTGCTCATATTGCTTTAGTAAGTAAACCATTCCGTGGTAAAGAAAGTTATGCTTTTGCCTTTATCCTAGAATCAGGTGAAGTTGCTTTTAAAATTTACCTAGGTCGTGATAGCGAACGTAAACTTTTCCCAGAACAAGTAGAAAAATTTAAATCACTCTAACAATAAAATATTATTATGTCTTTAGATCCACAAGAAAAAGCACGTCGTTTAAGCAATCGCTTAAACCCTGAAATTGCAGAACTTAAAGCTAATGTACAAACTGCAGTTATCTCTAGTTATGACAAAGATGGCGTACCTAACGCTTCATACTCTCCATTTGCCATTGAAAATGGTTTTTACTACATCTTAATTTCTGATGTTGCTAAGCACGCAGAAAACTTACGTCAAACAGGTGTAGCTCACATTTTACTAATTGAAGATGAAGCTAAAGCGCGTAATATTTACGCACGTAAGCGTTTATCTTTCCACGCTAAAGTTAGTCCTGTAGATGCTCAATCAGAAGAATTTGTACAAGGAGTACAAGCTTTAGGTGCAAGATTTGGGGAAATTGTTAGTGAGCTTTCAACTATGAAAGACTTTAACTTATTCCGTCTAGAACCCCAAGATGGTTTATATGTTAAAGGCTTTGGTCAAGCATTTAACGTAGGTAATGATGAACTAGTTGAACCTGTACACTTAACTCAAGGTCACTTATTTGATCAGCGTGAAGCTGTTAAAGTAGAAGATTAATCTTCTCTTAAAATTGCATTATGAAAAAAGAGATCTCTTAAAGAGATCTCTTTTTTGTGTAAATAAAATATTAAAAAGGTTCCTAAAGCATTGCTTTAAGAACCTTTTTCTTTAATATCATTTTATGGTTGCTAATTAAGCACCAGCACCTAATGAGAAGTAGAAACCAGCGATAGTAGCTGACATTAGGTTAGATAAACAACCACCTATTACTGCGTAAACACCTAAACGAGCTACGTCAGCACGACGGCTTGGAGCCATTACACCTAAACCACCGATTAAGATAGCAATCGAAGATAGGTTAGCGAAACCACATAGTGCGAATGATAAGATTGTACCAGTGATTGGTTGGATTCCTTGCCATGCAGAGAAGATACCACCTTCACCTTGAACTACGTATTTAGATAACTCTAAATAACCAACGAATTCGTTAGTAATTAGTTTAATACCAATCATACCACCAGCAATTGTAGCATCTTGCCATGGTACACCGATTAAGAATGCTAAGTAACGGAATGGGATAGATACTAACCAAGTTAAGCTTAATTCGTTGAAGTTAAATAAACCACCGAACCAACCTAAGATACCGTTAATTAACGCGATGATTGATAAGAACGCTAATAACATTGCACCAACGTTTAGTACTAAGAACATACCGTCTGAAGCACCACGTGCTGCAGCTTCTAAAACGTTAGCAGGAGCGTCATCTTTATCAGTCTCACCATCTTTAGCGAAAGTTACTGATTTTTCAGTTTCAGGGATTAATAGTTTAGCAAATAGTAAACCACCCGGAGCTGACATGAATGAAGCAGCGATTAAGTAAGGAGCAGGGATACCCATACCGATATAACCAGCAAGTACTGAACCCGCTACTGAAGCAAGACCACCCACCATTACTGCAAATAACTCTGATTCAGTCATTTTAGCAATGTAAGGTTTTACTGTTAATGGAGCTTCAGTTTGACCTACGAAAATGTTTGCTGCCGCTGATAATGATTCAGTTTCTGACGTACCTAGAAGGAATTTTAAACCACCACCGATTGCACGGATGATAATTTTCATTACACCTAAGTAGTATAAAACAGAAATTAATGAAGCTAGGTAAATAATAACTGGCAGAGCTTTAAATGCAAATACGAAACCTACATTTGAAGCATCAGTTAACCAGAAACCTAAAAGGAAGTTAATCCCTTCAGATGAATAACCTAATAATTTTACGAAACCTTCTGATACAGCAAATAGAATTTGTTGACCAATAGGCACATAAAGAACAAAACCACCGAAAAGTACCTGGATAAGTAAAGCTACTAACACCGTACGGTAATTAATATGTTTTTTATGTTTTGACAATAAGAAACCAATAGCTAGCAGGACAACAATCCCGACAAGACTCATAATCAAGCTCATAATTACCTTTCTCTAACTAAAAAATTAGAAAGCAAGATAAGCTAGCTAGGAAACAAAAAGTAAAGCAAGGTGAAATTAGCTATACCCCCGTAACCTATCAGTTATCTACCTTCAATAAAGCTAAAATTACATTTAGAATAAAGCAAACTTAAACAAATTGCTCTGATTCAAGATCACCAATCGATTTAATTTACTAAACTCTAAATAATTACTTTAGTGTTATTACTGGGGATACACCCTTACTTAATAAATAATAAAAAGCTTTAAACAATACCTAAGTACTTGATATAAAGTATCTTTCTATTTTTTATTACTTAAAAGTTGCATACTTGTAATATATATTAAGCATATTATACATATAAATTATTTTTTCTTCACGACTAAATTACATTTTTGTGCACTAAATCACTTTTTTTGACGGTAAATTGTTGCTTTGCATGACTAAATACCCTACTTATAGTAGTTGTAATAAAAACCAGATATAAAAAAATCTC
>NZ_NRHC01000040.1 GCF_003585885.1 Psittacicella hinzii
GTGGTACTTATTTTTTATTTCAACTCCTAATAATTTTTTAGGGTGTTTATGGTCAAATAATTAATGACGTTAAATTTTTACACACTTTTATGCAATGAAAATCAACTAGTTAGATTTTATCACTCAATCACTATATTGACTACTAATCACATTTTGGGGTATTATATGGTTGTAAAGAGAAGATTACAAACTTCTCAATGGTCAAAAAAAAGATAAGTTACAGAGTTTAAAAAATCAAAAATCTACAACTTATCAAACAGGAATTTAAATCTATGAGCTTCTTTAAAAATTTAAAAAGCAATAAGGTGCAATTAAGATCCTACCTATTAAGACATCTATACAATGACTTAACTTCATTTAGTGAAAACTATACCGTTAGGGCTTACAGATTGTTTTGGGTTGAAGCTGATGACTATATGCCTAACGATGTTATGAGTATAGATGTTAACTTTAAATCGGTTCATCTTTTAAAGATTAGAAAATCAACTGATCCGAATATTGATGAAGAATATCGCAGACAGTGTAATCGAATTTTTAAATCTTTAGACAAAGGGAAATTAAGATACTTTCATTATTACGTAGTTTTATCAAATGGTGAAAAACGTACCAATGTAGATGAAGATTTGAAAACATACGTAAAAGTCAAATACGATGATTTTACAGATGTAGATAACTACAATTGCAACCAATCAAACTAGTGAAACTAAAAGATAAGTCACAATCAAATACAGGACAACAAATATGAGTAAAATTTATTTTACATTTGAAGAGCAAGATATTATCAACAAAGAAATCGATGAGGCTTGGAATAAATTATTAGAGCAGTACGAAAATATAAATTTCGATGAACTACTTTATACTTTACGTAATCTTTTTGATTATCTTAACTTTGACTATGATGATTATGGAATAAATTACCTTAAGTTAGCCATAGAAAGATTTGATTTAAGAGAGTATAGTAAAATCGAACCTCAATTATTACATCATACTAAAGAAATCACAAGTAAGTACATAGGAGCTGGAGCTGGTTCTATTAGATCGGGTATTGAAGATTTTGAAAATTTAGCTTCAAAATTAAATCTTGTTTTTAATATAAATGAACAGTTAAAAGAGCTTCTAACTCTTGCTAATAATGATAATTATGATCGTTCTAAAATATGGAAAATCTACGACTATCATAGATCTTGGTTACCTAGAAAGATTGATTTAATACGTGATACTTCTAAAAAGAGCGTTGAGTATGAATTAGTAAGAAGCTTATTTATAATTGATGACGCTCATCCTAGAGGGGGGCACTGTGTTAGTAGCATGTCGACAATATCTTACGGGGTAGATGATAATCTTTATGTTAGAAATGAACATTTATGGGAAACATATAAAAAAACAAAGCTACTGCATGCCAAGAAACTAAATAAACTATAAGGATTTTTACAATGAAGATGAAAATGAAAAATTACGATTTAACAGTTTTAGAAAGAAGTGTAATCTGTTACGAAGCAGAGAAAGCTGAAGAAACCTTAAGAGAATGGGACGATAATTTTACAGATTTTGATATTCTTTTTAGAAAAGTACTAACTGCTGAAACTAAAGAAGAATATAGTCAAAATTTAAATTGCATTAAGGAAAAGTTTGATAAGCAAGAATTTAGTAAGGCTGAAATATTTATAAGTCATTCTAAAGAAATCGCTAGCAAACATAAAAGCACTGGGCTAGTATTTGGCGCTCTGTTAGAACTTGAAAATGTAGTTTCAGACTTAAATATGCTTTTCAAAATCGATGAAAGAATTAAAAAAATTCTAGCTAATTTGGAAGAAGAGGGAAAAGGTAATGATGAGTTTGTTAATAAATTAAAACTAGTTAGGGAAGCAACTCGTACTGTACGCACTGCTCACGAAGATACCCCAGAATATAAATTATTAGAGGACTTAAAAGTGATTAAATGTGCTCTTTCTCAATTTGCTCATTTGGTTAATGTAATCATATGGCATGGACAAATTGATAGTAGTGAAATTAATAGATTAAATATTATGCTAACAAATATAAGTAAAGTTTAAAAGAATATTACTAACAGTAATTAGTTTATAAAAAAACACTAAGGGGTGGAGCCCCCTTAGTGCCACATAAAACATAATTACTAAATTGCCTACTTTAAAAGGCGTAAACCCACTTAATTACGAGGAGTAATAAAATGGATATTAAAGATCTTTATAGATCTTACCCTGATTATAGCATAGAAGAGCAGGAGAAGTATATAGCTCTTATTATTAATACTATGCAAAATAACTTAGATACTCTTAAGTATTTAATTGCTAATCATTTTGAGCTTTTTAAAACTGATGAGTATTTATCTTTAGAAGTCCTTGCTAAATATCAGGCTGATATAGCTGAAAATTTTGATTATAAAATAGATTTGTTAATGAAAGCTAGCGAGGATTTTTCTGAGTTTGAACGCAATTTTAAGGTTGAAAAAGGGGTATTAACCTACAAAAAAACTGAAAAAAATTGAGAATATTATGAAAAGTAAAAAGAAATTAATTAAAAGTTACAACGAAGTTATTAGTTCTCTAATAATCACAAAATTAGCCTTAGATTATGAAGATAGGGAAGATATCGATGAAAAATTAATAGTAAATATAAAATCAGGTAAAGAAGAACTTTAATTAAGGGATAAGATAATGGCTAGAAAATCAGAAGACGAAAGACTTCGTCAGGTTATGGTGTTGCCAATTCTAACTCTAGTAAATAACTTAACCATAGAAGTGTCTAATCTGAAGAAAATGGTCGAAGATCTTCAAAAAATACATTTTGATACAGTTAATGATGTCAAGCCGTTTGCAAATGCTGTGGCTATTGCAAACGCGGCTCCTAGCCTCGACGAGGATTATATCGCATTATCTGAAGTTTGTAAACGTATAGGTGTACGTCGTGGAGATTATTTAGCTAGAGCTGAAATAGAAGTGGGGTATCCAAAGCCTGTGAGTATAGGCAAGGTTTTATTTCTTACTAGAGTGCAGTTTGCACATTTGCTCAATAATATTGAGAAAAAGAATAAAGCTAAAGCTTTAAGGAAATAACAGTGGTATAAGCTAAAGCTTTAGCCATGTTATTTGATAACAACTTTAGCATAGAAACGCTTACGCGTTTATAAAGACATCAGAGAAAATCAGAGTTCAAAAATGAGATTACCAAAGGAAGATATTGAGCGATTTTGTACTTATAGCCTTGAAGTTGTTTTAAGGGATCTATATCAGTGCTTTAGCATTTTTAGCAGACAACGTTACGGGTTGAAAGAGCTATGTGACAACGTAATGGGTTATATGGATTTTAAACAAAATTCTCATTTGGAAAAGTTCGGAAGCTTAAAAGATTATAACTTTTCTAGTGATATAAATAATCTTGAACTTTTCTTTTATATCATGACTAAAAAATTGGTAAAAACATGGATACGAGAATTATCTTGGAGTGAAGATTGTTTTTATTCTTTTGATAGCGAAACTATGGAAACAGTTAAAAAAACAGTTACTGCAACTGGAAATAAAGCTGATCTTAGCTGTCGATTATCTGATGTATTTCTTACCTTTGCGTCATGGTTGACTGATTGCTTTAGAGATGTAGAAGATAATTATGGAGTAAGCATTTCTATCGTTAAATGTCATAATTTTGTTTCTTATGATTTCTCATCTTCTGAATTCTGTAAGTTTGCAGTCAAATTTCATGGAGTAAAACTGGACTACTTATAGTTATGTATAAATTTTATTTAGTACCTAAAAAGGAGTCAGAATGTGTAAGTAATAAGGTAGCTAGCCGTTTCTTTTTAAGAATGCTTTACAACCTTATGCAGAATAAAAATGTATATGTTAATGAAGAAGTCATAACTCTTGAACCTTGCGGAAAATACGGCTTTTATTTTCTGCCGTAATAAAAGCCTTTAAAATAACTTTGAGGCATTACGACAGTGCAGAATATTTATCTATTTACGAAACACTTACCTCCTCCAAGAGCTTATAAAAACTTTTTCTGGGATTTAGTTTATTCTCATAAAGATTTAGGCACTTATATTTTTGAAGAAGAGGATTATCCTCTAGAACTAGCTATGTATATATGTATAGATCTTTTTGATTTCTTATCTAAAAATTTAGTTTTAACCTTAAACAGTATAGGTGAACTTTATTTTAAATCTTCTTATTGTTACCATAGTTTTGAAGATGATATAACTGGGATAGAAGTCTCACTCCCTTGTGTCTTAAATCTTGAAGAGGTTAACGGAAAATGCAAAATTGTAATACACAAAGAAGCGACAGTATCATAAGCCAGATTAACTCACTTACCAAGACATTTCAGAATGATGACCGTACTCTTTTAAAGGGAGCTCTTCATCGCATGCTTGCATGGTATGACAAGCTATCAGATAGGTATATGGATTATTATGCCGTTAGTGGTGATCATTATGTAATGTTGTATTTACTAGAGCAACTCATACGTTGTAAATACAATAATGAACAAGAGCTATCAGTTGCTAAAGAAATAGTTAAAAACTTAAGACGTTATTATATCTTCACACTAACTTCTCCAAAAGGATCACAAGAGTGTGATGAGTATATTAAAGATATGATTTTAGAATTTAAGCAATATATTGGTCGCAATTTAATTGTTGTTTTAGGGGAACAGTGGAGTGTTATTTTTAGAGATGAAGATTTTAATATTCTCAAAGATAATGACCTGACCACAAGTGCATATTTTAAAATCGAGAAGATAACCAATTAGTGTCAGATAAAACATAATTATAAAACCTACAAGAGGGAATTAAAGTGTATAAGCACAACTGGAAATATTTAGATAGAGATCTTAAAGCTTTAGCTAAAGATCTACTAAATGACATAAAACAGAGAAATGTGGAAGCTTTAGCAATTTGTTTTCACAATAATCTGGAAAGCCTTGAAAGAGTTAGGTACGGTCATAAATTAAATCTTGAAGACTTTACTACCATGCAATTTGGAGTCAATGATTTGCTTTACAGTTATATCGCTATTTTTGTTATGCAAGGGTACGATAAGAAAATGGGACTGGAAGAGTTTCAGAAACGTCAAACAAAAATTAACATGTTAATTGGTAATCTACCATTGTTATTTTCTACTGATAGGCATATCTATGGAATTAGAGATAAAGAGCTAAAGCTAATTCTGGAAGATGTGCTGAATGAGTTTATCTTATTTATACGTACAGATCTGAAGAAAGTTGTAGGTAATTTTAAATTAGAGTTTAAGGACTGTTTTAATAACAAGATTAGTGGTAAAGATCTTCAGACATTAGCATGCTTTTACACTGCAAATCCAACTAATGAAGAATATCCAACTATCGACCCTTATCATTTTATTTGACCAGTCATAACGTGTAACAATTTGTAATAAGGAATTTAAATGTCTATTTCTCAATTAAGTGCTTTTCAATTAAGTAAAGAAGAACTTAAACAGTTCGAAGAGCAAATGGTAGGGCTTAGATACTTTTTTAATAATGATATTAATAACGCCGTACTGTTAAAATGCTTTAACAATTTATATGCAAGCTTAAAGAAGCACAAAGCCCCAAGTGTAGCTCTATTTTCTGAAACAAAAATAATGGTGCTCAGAAGTGACATGTTACTTGAGAAACTTATAGAATGCTATGATAGTGAATGGTGCAGAGGTAAATCTACCTATAAGCTATCACAATCGAAGCTTATCAACGCAATTTTTAAAATATACGATCATGATCTTAATTACCTAGAGGATATAAACTCAACTCTAGTAGGCAGAGCTGCGCAGGATATTATCTGGAAGTTTGAGGATAAAATTAGGGATTGGTTTAGAGGTACTTTAGCAACTGTAGGCTTAGATCTTGAATATTACAACGACGCACTTGAGTATATAGAAGATCTCAATAAGGTGAAAGATGATAGTTTTGATTTATATTCTATCTATAACCCTATGATTTTTTACTTTCGTATAGAAACAATTAAATCAGTATTAGAGAAAGAAAGTTATTAGCAATTTTATACCATGTACTTCGAAACGACTTTAGTTATATTTATTCTTATTTTTATGCTTGCTATAGAGAGCAAAGCGGTCGACCATTTGCTTAATATGGTGGTATAGAGAAACTTTGAGGTTAGCTTATAGGCAACTTTAGCTGACCTTTTTTTTAAACTTAACTTTTTTGAGCTTTTGTTGAAAGCTAACAGGTAATTATATGAAATTTAATTATAATACCGCCATGTCGGTGATAGACTTCATTCTTGTCTGCCTTGTCATTATATCTTGCTATTGATTTGTTTATTAGGTGTTTGGGCTATAGTGTTGGCTGTTGACATGATTGTAGAAGCATACAACAGTATCTAAACTATAAAGACACTTTCAAGTTTAAGGATTAGTATTAATATGAAACCAGTAAAACATGAAGCTCCCATGAAATATGAAGATCCTCGAGATTTAAATGAATTTCAACTTTCAACATGGGCAGAGTATAGTTTAAAATTTATAAGTATTTCGTTTAATATTGCGTTTGTTTTGATATGTATAAGTGCTTTAATAATAGCGGTTTTATTTTTTGTTTCTATAATTGGAGAACTATCTTTAAAAGTTGTTGAGATATACAATTTAATCAAGATCTCCTTAAGCTAAGTAATAATCACACATTGTGAGGAAAAAAATGGATAGATATCTCAAAATCTTTTTGTTCATAGGAATATGCTGGTTTGGTATTGAACTAATAAACCTAATAGCTGAACTTGTAAAACTTTACATCTATATATCTAATAAATAAGGATAAAATAACTAAGCAAAAGACTGGAAGATATGGTATATAAGCGATATTTTGCAGTACCTTTTGCCCAAGTCAAAAGTTTTGTTAAATTAGCTTATACTCAAACAAATATTTTGCCATTTAGTGCAAAGCCAAAATTTGATTATGAATTAAAATTGTGGTATCTAGAAAGCTCTGACGAGCGTATTCTTAACTGTGAATTACAATTGCTTAATGATTACTTGCCTAAGCATGACACAAGTAGCGAAGTTATTGATTATAACGATCTAAGTAACTGGGTAAGTAATAAATTATCTGAGGTAGGTGTTAGAGATAACAAGGGAATTGTGCTGGATCTATCAAGCGGTAGCACAAAGTGGCGACGATGTGAAGTTCTGAACGGAAAGCGTGGGAATTTAGATAGTGGGTATTTACTAAAATACAACGGAAAAGTAGTTAATTTAATTATTTATAATTATAAACAAGAAGAAACACTTGAAAAATTTACATACGTAGTTGGACGAAATAATAGCAATACGGAATTAAGTAAAGAAGAAAAAGAAGAGTTAAAGCTAAAGCAACTAAATACGAAAGCTTATTATCAACAGAAAACGGAAGAAATTAAGAGTAAATATCAGGACGATAATAGAGCAAACATTGAAATTGAACATTGGTTTAAGCAGAACTCATCAAGCCTAGCTAAGAACAGTAATATAGTACCTTACTATCTATTATCAAAAGGTTTGTACTATGATGACAATATCATGGTTTCACAAAGAAATATATTAGCTCCCGTTGGTAGTGATGTAAAAATTGAAATAGGTGATCTAATTGTACCAATCTACGACTGTAACAGTTTACTTGTGAAATCTTTTCAAATTATTAAACCTAACGGATTAAAAAGATTTCTTAAGAATTATAGCGTAAAGGACGGTATTAATTTTATCCATAAGAAACAATTTAATAAAAAGGCTATCTTATGCGAGGGGTATGCTACAGGTGCCAGTATAAAGCAAGGTTTTGACCTAATACAATGTAATGATATAGATATTATTGTTTGCTTTAGCTTACATCACTTAGAGAACATTGCAAAACAATTAGGTCAAAGTTGCAAGTACAAGGAAATCGTAGTGCTTGCTGATGATGATAGAAATGAAAACGGGAGACCTACAAGAGATCTCCCGCCTATGAGTAATTACAATTTTGGATCAAGATCATGCACTGTGAAGTGGATCTTACCTCCGATAACTGACGAGGAGAAAAAAAATCTCTACAATTGCTTAAACACTAAAGTTGTTAATACTAATGAGTTTCGCGAAGCAAATAGAGCTAAATTGCTCTCGTCAAGTTTTTACAAAATAAAAGATTTTAATGACCTTTATTTTTGCTTTTTGGTATTAGACTATAGTAATGGTTTAGCCTCTATAGTAAACAGAATGGTGTCTGCTTTTGGAGCTTAAAACGTTGTCAATTGAGTACTTTTGTGGTATTCTAAAAAGATAATTCTTTGGTTACCAAAATGTTAACGTGTTTTTAAAATACTCCGAAGCTATCAGGTTTTTAAAGCTTCTCTCATAATGGTATACTATTAACTTTATTCCTCCAAGTTTTTAATTTGGATAAAATCAACAGAATATTTATTCTTAAGGTCAAACATGTCTTACAATTTAGCAGAATTACAAGCTTTTATCGAAGCTGAATTCGAAAACAGAGCTTCTATTAACCCACAAACAGCTAGCGATGATTTAAAAGCAGCAATTGAATATGTAATCAACCAATTAGATAAAGGTGCATTACGTGTAGCTGAAAAAATCGACGGTAACTGGGTAACTCACCAATGGTTAAAGAAAGCTGTACTTTTATCTTTCCGCATTAAAGAGAACCAAATTATTGAAGGTGACTCAACTAATTACTACGATAAAGTTGATACTAAATTTAAATCTTACACTCAAGAAGATTTTGCTAACGCAGGTATCCGTGTAGTTCCAAATGCAGTTGCACGTAAAGGTTCACACATTGCTAAAAATGCAATTTTAATGCCTTCATATGTAAATATCGGTGCATATGTAGACGAAGGTACAATGGTTGATACATGGGCTACAGTTGGTTCATGTGCACAAATCGGTAAAAACGTACACTTATCAGGTGGTGTAGGTATCGGTGGTGTATTAGAGCCATTACAAGCTAATCCAACTATTATTGAAGACAACTGTTTTATCGGTGCTCGTTCTGAAATTGTTGAAGGCGTAATCGTTGAAGAAGGTTCTGTAATCTCTATGGGTGTTTTCATCGGTCAATCAACTAAAATTTACGATCGTGAAACTGGTGAAATCCACTATGGTAGAGTACCAGCTGGTTCAGTAGTTGTTTCTGGTAGCTTACCTTCTAAATGTGGTAAATACAGCTTATACTGCGCTGTGATTGTGAAAAAAGTTGACGCAAAAACTCGTGGTAAAGTAGGTATTAACGAATTATTACGTTTAGACTAATACAATAATACAAAAAAAAGGCAAGTCATTTTACTGTGACTTGCTTTTTTTTTAATTAAGCATATAAAAAAGTCTAGGTAGAAACTAACCTAGACTTTTTTATATGATTCTAATTTTTCTTTATCAACAAACTTTTCTAACAATAAAATAGCTTCGCTTAAGCTAACACCTTTAGCTGTTGAAAGTTCTGATAAAACTTTCCAAGCTTCATATTCTAAAAATACGCTCTTTTTAGCATATAAAACTACTTCATTGTCATCAGCTCTTTTTCTTCGAGCACGTACAGCCATATCTAGCTTTTTAACTAAATCTGGGTTTAAATGCTCTTCTACCCATTTTTCGATTTGCTCTGGATACTCTCGTGAATTTATTAATTCTAAAGAAAACTGTCTAACCATTTCTTGTTCTATATACTTGGTTATGTTTTCCCCTTTTTGGTATTTAGAATTTAAATAATTCCATTTCCATTTAGCTTCACGTACAGGGAGCTTTTGATGTTTGCGATATTTCTTCATAAGAGAATATATTGTTAAGCGCTAACTTAACAAAATTGGTGGAGCTGAGGGGATTTGAACCCCTGTCCGAAATCAGTCCATCCCAAGTTCTACATGTTTATTCTTATTTGTAATTTCATTAGCTGGCAGTAAATAAGACGAAAGCCCAACTAACTAGATAGAATAAGATTTCATGTTTAAACGTCCTATCAGCATTTAAACACTAACTAGTTTATAAGATTATAAGCATCGTATATCCCCTATGACCTACTAGTGGAGTAAGGAGAAGATGGCTTTACACAGGTTATTAAGCTGCTAAAGCAACGCCGTTGTTATTTGAACGGCCAAAGAAAGCATTGTCTGCATTTATATTTATTCGAAGTTTTTAAAAGCTCTTCAACTTTACATGCCCTTGAAACTTCCATAATCCCGTCGAATCCAGAACAGCCCCGAAATCTTTGTTCATACTCAAGTTTTAAGTATATTTATTATAACAAATGAAAGTTGTAAATGCAAATTTTGCCCTTTTACGACAAGTTCTACTAGCCATAGCTACTTCTTCTTTTTCTTAGCATTAAAGTCTAGTTTTACTTTAGAAGCACTCTCTGCAGAAAATTCTTCATGTAACTGTTTTAAATGTTCATTAGCTACATGGGTATATATTTGCGTGGCTTGTAAACTAGCATGCCCTAATAAAGATTGGACACTACGAATATCAGCTCCATGATTTAACATATGCGTAGCAAAGCTATGACGCAAGCTATGAGGACCAAAACCAGTCAGATCAAAATTAAAACATTTTTCAGCGTAATTACGTATTCTTTGCCAAAAGTTAGCTCTGGTCATAGGATTACCAGAAGCATTAACAAAAATATAGTCACTTGTTACTTCTTGCTGATGACGATAATGCGTTAGATAATTATTTAAATGAAAATAAGCTAAATTACTTACCGGCACAATACGCGTTTTAGAGCCTTTACCTTTAATACGCAAGGTTAAGTTTTTGCTATCTAATTGATTAAAAGTTAAGTTAACTAACTCTGAAATCCTTAACCCTGAAGAGTAAATTAGCTCTAGCATAGCACGATCTCGTAATCCCTTTGCCTTACTAAGATCAGGTTGCTTTAACAATAATTGCATCTGCTCTTCTGTTAAGTAGACCATTTTAGGACGAATAGCTTTCGGTAATGACATCTTCAAAGTAGGATCTACCGAAATTATCCCTTGAGCAAAAAGATATCTAAAAAACAAACGTATAGTTACTAACCAATGACGTAAAGTATTTACCGAAATATTTTCTTCTAGAGCTTGAATAAAGTAAAGATTGATATAATCCGTATCCATTTCAGCAAAATTAAGATTTTGCTGTTCATAGTTCCATTTGTAAAATTTACTCAGGTTGTAGTAGTAAGAAGTAACTGTATTCTCACTCTTTTGTTCCACCAAGGATACGTTCTGGATAAAGCTATTTATTAATTGAGCATTATTCTTTGACATATTTACATTAAAAACTTGTTACTCTAGATTAAACTAAATTATTTATCGTCTTACTCCTCAACATTAATAATTACCCTGACAATAGCAACTGTTGAAGCAATGATAATGACAATGAAAACAAGTCTCTTCTTTAGCGTAAACTACAGTAACAAGACAATAACATAGAGAGCCAATATGGTTATCTCTTAAATGACTTTCTTATCGTCTAATGACTAAACTATTTTATCTACTTTAAGAGAAAACTCCTCTAGATTAAATCTAAAGGAGTTCTTTTTTTTAGAAAAAAATTTTAGTTTTGGAAATTAGTTAAATCCCAAGCTTTAAGTGAATCTACTAAAATTTGATTTCTTTCACTTAAATTGAAGTTGTAGTAGTTTGGTACTAAAGTACTCATCCAGTTACCATACATAGGGTTAGGTAACACTACATATTTAACCCCAAAGTCTTTTTTATTTGCATCTACCCAAGCATTGCGCTCTTCTTTAGTTTTGAATTTACCTGCTTCTGGGAAGTCACGTAAATTATCACCAACATAAAGAACTACATTACTATTAGCTTGTGCTTTAGCAAAACGAGATTCTTTAGAAGATACATCTCCTTTAAGAAGAACAGTTTGACTTGTTACTCCTGGGAAACCTAAAGCAACTAATGTTGCTTTTGTATAGTCTAAGTTAGCTTCAGAACGGTTTGAAACATAGTATACAACCCCACCTTTGCTAACTACATGTTTAGCAAACTCTAATGCACCAGGTAATGCAACAGGTTGTCCTGTTTGCTCCCATTTACTCCAGTTTTTTGAACTAAATGGAATACCGTATTTTGCAACTCCTGCTTGGAAATCCCCATTACTGATCATAGTTTCATCTAGATCAACAACTACAGCTTTAGCTTTACCACGTACATTTTTTGCATTATCAAAAGCTACTGTTGCTACATTAAACGCTTGATAAGAAAGAGCACGGAACTCAGCTGCATTTTGTACCCAAGATGTTGCTGATACTAAATAAGCACCTGCTAATTGCTCTGGATTTAAAGTAGTAGTTGTTACTTGTTCATTGTTTGTTGAAGAAGAACATGCACTTAAAGTAACAGCAGCTAAAGCAGCTAAACATAAAGATGAAAATTTACCTTTCACAGAAACCTCAAAATTTAATTAATTTATGGAAAGACTTCAGAGCACAATTAAATTGCGAAACGAAGCTAACAATATTTTATCAAACTATTAGCTGACTTTCACATAACATTTTGCAATAAAGCTCTATTTTTCAATTATTTTCATCTTAATGTGCAAAGGATTAAATACCTAGAGGCAAATTAGCTATGGGTACTAGAAGTATTATTACGAGAATTATGTTTTACTTACAGAAGATAAAATTGCAAAAAGTGCGATCAAAGACCACACTTTTTTAATAGCTCTAATTTATTTTATAAACAGAGATGGCATTAAATCCATACAACTTGACACTATTGCTTGGACGCCGATAGCAAGCATAAATAATCCCATCACCCTAGTGATCACGTTAATCCCTGTTTGCCCTAAAAATCTTGTAATAAATGGCGAAACATAGAACAGGAAGTAAACGATCGCAGAGAAGATCATAGTTGTAACAACTAAGCCAACAAGTACCCAAGGACTTTCAACTCTTTCAGCCCATAGTACTGAAGTTGAAATTGCCCCAGGACCTGCAATTAATGGTAAAGCTAAAGGTACTACCGCAATACTTGCAGGTTGGAAGTTACTTTCATCAGCTTTGCTTTTTAATTCTTTACGCTCTTCATCATTTTGCTTCTGACTACTCATAGTCCCTTTAAGCATAGGGAAGGCAGCATTTGCAATCACGATACCACCAGCTAAACGAAAGGCGTTATTAGAGATACCAAAAAATTGCAGAATATATGCTCCAAGAAGCATTGAAACTACGATAATGACACAAATAGAAATTGCAGCTAAGATAGCTACGCGCTTTCTATCTCTTGGGTATAGATCAGAGGTTAAGCTGATAAAAATTGTCAAACCACTGAGAGGATTGGTTATAGCAAATATTGCCAAGAAAAATGACAAACATGTGCCGAAAATATCCAGTTCTAACATGCTTAAAAAATTTTCAAAAGTTTAAAATTACCTAGATCATTTTAACACATCTATGGCAATTATTAATAAAAAATCTCACCGCACAAGACGGTGAGAATTTCTAAATTAACGAGTTAATCTAATTACAAGTTCATTTACAAATGAATTTCCTTTACCAACAACTGATAAGGCTGTTTCATTTTTAGCTGTAGGTGTTACACAAAGTTCACACATGCTAAATACAGCACCATTGTTAGCTTGTTCAAATTTTAAAGCTTTATATGCGGTTGCTGATAAACTAAATTCTTGTCTTGCTTTGTAATCTGCAAAAGCGTTAATCTCTGAATTTAGGGTAGCTAATAAAGAACTATAAGGTGAAGACTCTGGGTTAGCTTCGTATTTAACTATAGCTGTTGCGTCAAAGTTTTCATCTTTTTCTTTATTTAACTTATCTAGGTACTCATAAGCAACTTCTACGCCACCAAGAGCATCTACTAGTTTTACCTCGTAAGCATCTTGACCAGTGAAGATACGACCTTGGTCAACTTTAGCTAATTGTTCAGGAGTAAATGATCTCGCTTTAGCTAAGTTTTCAACTGCAGTTTCATATTGTCCTAAAGTTACAACTTTACGATATTCTGCAAATTGCGGAGAAACTAAAACACTACTACCACTCACCACTAAATTGAATGGGAAAGGTAAATTAGCACCAGAAGTTACTAACTGTGAACCTTTAAAGTAAGATGGGTTCATGTTATAGAAAGCTCTTAAAGCATCAGTAGAATCTATTAGATTTGATGAAGCGTTTACCCCACCTACTGGTACATATTTAGAAGCAACAATTGCGTCAGCACCAGTTGCAGCTAAATAAGCTGAACCAAGTAAACCATCACCAGTTAATACTACTACCGGAACTCCAGATTCTGAAACTTTTCTTAAAGCACTGTATAAAACTTGTGCTTCAGGTAAAGTACCACCAATCGAATCTAAACGTAAAACAATTCCTTTTACTTTACCCTTACCTTCTTTTGGTGCTTCAGCTAAAACTGTACGATTTAATAACTCACTGGCAACACTATTAGCATCTACATCTGCTCCAGTTTGCCCGTAGAAACCTGAATAATAGTAAGTTAAATAATAGTCTTTTGTTGAGTAATCAGTTTTATCTTCACTCTTAACAACACGAAGATCTGATAAATATTCATCTAAGTAAACTAGATTTGGATACTTATCTTCATCAATACCCGCTTGATCACGTAAGTAATCACCCCATTGGAAACGAGTTACAGCTTTATCAAATAAACCTCTTTCAACAAATAACTCTGCTTCATTTTTTAAAGTGTAAGCATCTGCTACTAAAGACTCAACTGAGAATAGTTCTCTTGGTTTTAAAGATACAGTTTTATCTTTAAGAATTGCAGTTCTTGTTTTACTAAAATCAGCAAAAGCATAATCTACAGGTTTATAAGTAATAGACTCTAACGAGAATTGATTATCTTCTGTAAATGAGTTTTGTACTCTTAGAGCTGAAAGACCATATTTACCTGCTTGGAATGAGTAATCTTTAATACCGTAGTTTTCATAAAAATCTTTTAAGAAAACTGCAGATACAGAGTTACTTAAATAAGGACTACCAACACGATCAGTTACTAAAGTATCAGCATGTTGTAAAGCAACAAAGTCACCTACTGACCAGTATCTTGAATAACCAATTACTGGTTTTTTATTCTCAGACTCTTCTTTGAATTTTACAATTGCACGATCTAACTCTTCGTGGATACCAAAAGTTTCAAAAGTTGCGCGTTCAACATCAATTACGACACCTTTAATACGCTCATCTTTAGCTGCAGCTTCTAAAACTGCACGTAAATCTCTAATTGAAACTTGGCTTGGTAGATCTACCCCAAGATTTACTGCTAGGTTATAGTAACCTGGAAGACGTAAAGACTTTTCAGTTACTAACTCTAGGTCTAAATAAAGATATTTCTCTCCTGTAAATCTTTCATCTACAGAAGCAGTTAAAGTTTTTGTGCTTTGGCTTAGGTATAGAACAAATACTACAACTAGCAGACCAAATACTGCAAATAGAGTAAATACAACCCATGATAAAGCCTTATAAACATACTTTACCAATAGCCAAATTGCAAATAATAATTTCTTTATCATATTATTGGCCTCGTATTGCAGATAAATGTTCTTCATCAAGGATAGCTTGATATGTACCTAAAGTTTCTTGGTTATCACCAGCGATGTAATTATTTAATTTATTAATTACGCCACTAAAATAACCACCAGTTACATAGTCTATTGAGCTTAACACACGACTACTTAAAGTTACGCCAGTGATAGAGTAACGACGTCCTGCATTGTAATAGATTACTGGTAATTTATCGATCTCTTCAAGATCAACTTGAGTATATTCACCACGTGAATATTTATCTTCAGTACGCTCACCTTGACCTAAAACAATAAATTCACGTGCTTTGTTGATAGCTTCAGAAACATTACCAAAACTATCAACTAGTCCTAAAGTTTTAGCATCTGTACCGCCCCAAATATGCCCTTGAGATACGCGGTGTACATCTTCTAAAGAAGCAAATTTATCTTTACGTCCTTCATAAACCATTGAAATAAATTCATGGTATGAATTAGCAATACCAGCTTTCCATAAATCTTTTAGTTCGTCACCATAAGGGTTAGTCCAACCTGCAAAGAAGAATGGAACTCTGAATGGACCTGCGTAATATCTGTCGTAACCAACTGCATCAGTGTGGATATTAAACTGTTCTAAGAATCTATTTAAGTTGTAACCACTGATTACCACCCCTATAGAACCTGTTAAAGTAGTTGGGTTAGAGTAGATATAGTCACTTGAAGATGACATCATGTAACCCGCAGAAGCTGCTAAAAAGCCTTGAGATACTACTACAGGAATACCTTTAGAGCGAATGTCATTAATCGCTTGACTAATTGTTATACCTGTATTTGCCGAACCACCAGGTGAGTCAATACGTAATACAAGTGCTTTTACATTATTTGCGTTGTAGTAAATTGAACGTAAATATCTTAAAGTATTATCATTTGAAATTACGTCTGGAGCTCTACCGCTTGATACTACACTACCCACTAAAGCTACGTAAGCAATGTGATCTTTATTTCTGCTTGCGCTTTTGAATAATGGGTTTTCAATTGCTGAAGTATAACTACTTAAAGCAAAATAGTTAGGTAACTTACTATTGTTTTTCTTACCTTGAATTTCATTAGCTACTAAAGCATCAAAATCTGCTTTAGTTACTACACCATCAAACCAGCCTTTTTCCGTAAATGCTTGTGCAAAATTACCTTTGTAAGTTTTGAATAAACCTAATAACTCTTCATCGTTTAGGTCAAACTCACTTAATGGTAGACTGTAGTTTTGCGCAACTGCAGATAAGGTATCTAGGTAGATTTGATAATAAGCATCAAAAGATGATTTAACATCTTCATCTACTTGGTATTTTACGTCACGTAAAATTAAATCTTTATATAAAGATACACGTTGACCTAAAAAATCAACTTTAAATTTATCGTAGAAACCTTTATAGAAGGTTGCACCGTAAATTGGTCTTACAGGTCTAACAAATGCACCCGGAGCTACGTATCTTTTTGTAGCTGCTGAAGAGATTAGTAATTCGTTGTTAGTACCAGTTGATTGAACATAAACGTATACCGGCTTACCTGCTTCTCTTACCTGTAATAAAGCTTGAGAAATCTCATAAGCCTGTGCGTTATTCCATTGACGTCCATTAATGGTAACAACTACACCTTTAACTTTATCATCTTGAGCTGCTTGTGCTAAAGCATAAACTTGCTCACTGAATGAGTAACGACTGCTACGCGAACTCGCAAATAAATTAGCCCAGCGACTAGCACTAGTTCCATAAACTGAAGTTTCATTTATTTCATCTGAACCTAAAGTTAATAAAACAACCGCATTGTCAGGGGTTGAAGATCTACTTGGAGACTGTATCTCAGTATATTTATCGAATAAAGCAGTAACTGTTAAAAAGAGTAATACTCCTAGAACTGCATATACGTTAAAGACAACCGAGATAAAAAACTGTATTGCAGCCCAAATCTTGCAAACTGCGCCTTTTAAACTCATATTGTACTTTCCTTTAGATCAAAATTATTTAGAAGTTGTTTCTTTTTAATCTTAATACTTAAAATGCAGTGCTTTTTTATTATTAGAAATAATAAAAATTTTTTAGTGCACCTTTTTATGTTATATCACATATTTATAAGATTGTTAAGACTAAAAAGTAAAAATACTCAAATTTCTCATTTCTAACCATTAATGTAGTTAGTAATTACAACTTCTAAAGTTCGAGTGGCAAAACTTTCTTCTTCGTTATTCCCTTGAATAAAGTTTATATTAAAACGATTACTATGACACCAATCTAGCAGGCGATAATTATATTTTCCTTGGAACTGAATAAAGGTAGAAACAGCAAAACGTAAGCCATTTTTATTTAAATCCTCAAGGAAAGAATATAATTCTGCTTCTAAGTCAAAACTCCAAGAGTTTTGTAAATCATCTTCATTTAACACGCAAGGCGGATTAAAATAAAGAAATGCCTGCTCTTGGATTAATTGGTTAATATCTAAATCACTAAAGTTATTTTCGGCAAAATCTATATGCTTACTATTTAACAGATTTAAGTAATCCTTGTATCTTTCTCGTACTTTAATACTAAAATCTCGTTTACCCACAGGTAAATTGAATAAACCTTTATGGTTAAAACGAGCAAAGTTATTAAAGCCGTAGATGATTAACATAATCACACGAATAAGCATATCATCGTTAAAAACTAGTTTAGGGGTATGCTCTTTTGTTGCATTTTTGATTTTTAAACTTTCTTGCCCCTCTTGCTTATTGCCATTGACTGACTGCAAGTAGTTTTTAACCTTCAATTGATTTAATAAGTGATTATAGTCACTACGTAAATTTAAGTATGGTTCACGATTATAATCACTTAAACCATCATTGGAGTTTGAATTGTAGTAAGCGTAACCAAAAGCCGCAGAGTTAGATAAACCATAACGTTCTGCAAGAAAGTCTAACTTTCTCGCTAACTCTTCATAAGTGTGGCGTTGCAAGTATTTTAAAATTTGCACATGGACTGAATTAGTATCTAAGCAAACTATTACTTTGGCGTTAGTATTAACTCCAACACTACTCGATCCAGAAAAAACGTCATAGAAAAAGTTAACATCTTTAGGAAGCAACTTTAAAATCTGCTCCATACTAGAGACCTTAAGCCCATTTACAATGTAAGGAGATGGTATTACGGTCTTACTTACTTTTTCTACCTTTACTTCCTCTTCAGGAAGATCAAATAAAGGAATAAAACTGTATTGTTGCTCAGTCTTTTTCTTTTGATGCTTTTCTTCTAAAAATGTCAATGGAGGCGACTTGTAGTTAGCCGGCACATTGATATTTTCAGGTACGTACAGTAAGTAATCGATATTTTGGTCATACTTAGCTATATTTACAGGAGTAAATAACTCGGCATCAATGAAGTCATCATTATCAAATGCACTCATCTTTAAAATTCACTATTGTTTTTTAATTTCGCTAGATTTGCTTTTAAAGCTAAGATTTTTTCTTGAGAAACTAAATTCTGTAAATTATGCTCTTTGTCGCTCTTACCTTTTACTTGGGCTTCTAAACTACCATCTTGCATTAATAAAGTAAAATTATTTAGTTTTTCAACTTGAGAGATTGAAGTTACAACTTGTTGCTCTTGATCTAAAACCATAGCATAACCTCGTGACAGAGGTAATAGAGGATTACTTACTTCAACTCTTTGTAATAAGTACTCTAGTTCATTAACTTTAGTCGCAAATTGACGGTTAGCCAAATATTTTATTTGATTTTCTAGATAGCCGATGTCTTTAACGTAAGCTTCAAGCTTACTTAAAGGTTGCAGACGCATAACTTGGTTACGTTTTGCTTGCCAATCGTATTCCTTTTGCCAAATCTGATTTTTATACAAAGTCTCTAACTTTGCTGTTAATTCATTTAATTTGGTATTTCTTACTGACAAGGAATTAGTATAAATATAATCTAACTTTAAAGCTAAATCATTTATGATTTTTTGATCTCTTTCTAAAAGATAGCTTGGGTTAAAACGTTTAACTTTTTCTTGGAGTAAATTTACTTGGTTTTCTTTTTGTTTCCAACTAATTACTAAAACTTGGTTTATATCTTTATTAGCTTGCTCAAGACGGTTTAATTTATCTTGCCAATAAAAAGTATACATACGGTTTAACTGATACTCTAACTCTGTAAAGTAATTAAAGTAGTCTGCTATTTTTCTAGAAGGATCTAGGTATGATAATCTTTGGTCTAGTTGATTAAGCTGATGGTTTTTGAAATCAAATAAACCATTTACCAATGAGTTTAATTGATTTAAAGCATTATTTACATAATCTCTGACACGTAAACGCCAAATTGTAATGTGCTTAGCTGCAGCCGTAGGGGTCACACAAGCGTAATCGGCAACTAAGTCGGTTAAAGGATTATCAACCTCATGTCCTACTGCGGAAATAGTTGGGATTTTTGAAGCTAAAATAGCCTTAACTAATTCATAATCAGAAAATGCTAACAGATCCTCAAAAGAACCACCTCCACGTCCAACAATCAAGACTTCACACTTATTTTCTGCATTTGCCGTGGCTAGAGCTTCAATTAAAGAAGCTACCGCATTATTACCTTGGACATTAGCGTCATAAATGGTGATCTCAATATCTGGCGCTTCTTCTCTAAAAACCTTGAGCATATCCTGTACCCCAGCAGCTTTAGATGAAGAAACTATCCCTACTTTGAGAGGAAATTGAGGGATTGCACGTTTACGTTCAGGACTGTGCCAACCATTTTTTACAATTTCTTGTTTTATACGTTCAATTCGAGCTAATTGTTCACCAATTCCTCCAGCAATACGCATACGTCTAATATTTAGTTGCATACTACCACGTGGATTATAAACAGTTAACTCACCATAAACTTCTACTGTTGCCCCTACCTGAAAATCTTCTACACGACAACCTGTAGACTGGGCAAACTCACGAAAGCTAGTTTGGTAATTCCAAACATTGGCATTAATTATGGCATCTTCTTCAGTATCTTTAAGAGTTAAATAAGAGTGCCTACCTGAATGTTTTATACTTGAAATTTCTGCGATTAAGTACACTCCCCAGTAACGTTCATTAAAATGGCTTTGCACTTTATTTAAAAATTGAGCTACTGATAGAGGCTTTATTTTGCGTTCAGGTTTAACTTCTTCAACTTCTATTTGATTAAAATCTAATTCAAATTCCATAAAATTTGTTCTCTTAGCAATATTCGGAGGGGAACATTTAAATATTATAGCTTGTTTCACTAAACAACTGGCTAAATTCTCTCTAAAGTGATAAATTTTTGCCTCTAGTTTTACCTATTTTAGGAATAACAAAGTTAAATCTTTTTAAGCTTTTGAAGCTTGATTAACTTCTTCCAGCTAGTTAATAAATCGTTATTTCTTTCTAAAGTATGCTACAATAAATGCCGACAACAGAGCTAACATTTTTCGAATTTTATGTCTGAACAAAATGTAAATATTATTGAAATCTTTGACGTGGTAATCTACCCTGAAGATATTTTACGTACTCGTGCGAAAGAGTACACTGAAGAAGAATTTGGTCAAGAACTACAAGATCTTGGCAAGAAAATGCTTGACACTATGTACGCTCATGAAGGCATTGGTCTAGCAGCTAACCAAATTGATCTAGATAAACGTATTATTGTAATTGATGTATCTGAAGATAAAAGTAAACAGTACATTATGATCAATCCAGTAATCACTCACCAAGAGGGTGAAACTGCTATTGAAGAGGGATGTTTATCTGCGCCTAATGTACGTGACTTTGTTAAACGTGCAGAGAAAGTTACTTGTGAATACTATGATCCACAAGGTAATAAACATACCATTGATGCTGATGGTATCCTTGCTATCTGTATTCAACACGAAATTGACCACTTAAATGGTATTATGTTCTTTGATCATTTAGAAACTTTCAAACGCAACCAAGCGCTTGAAAAAACAATGAAATATAAGAAAAAATTAAGTCGTTTAAAATAATTTTAGCTAAAGGAAGGAACTCTTGTGTTCCTTCTTTTTCTACTTAATTTACTCTCCCCCCCATAATTACGGTAGTTTAGCTATTTTGCAATTGCTAAGGAAAAAGCTCAAGTATGACAAACACTCCTTTAAAAGTTTTATTTGCAGGTACTGCTGACTTCTCAGCTACATTCCTAGAACCTATTATCCAATCTGAACACCAAGTAATTGGCGTAGTAACCCAACCGGATAAAGTATCTGGTCGTGGCAAGAAAGTTCAAATGACTAAGGTTAAAGAGATCGCTGTTGCTCATGATATTCCAGTTTATCAGTTTAACTCTTCTCTTCGCCATCCAGAGAACTATCAAGAGTTATTAAAACTAGACTTTGATATTATGGTGGTAGTTGCTTTTGGTGACATTTTACCAATAGAATTAATTGACTTCCCTAAATACAAATCAATTAATGTACACCCGTCTTTACTACCATTTGGTCGAGGAGCTTCTCCAGTACAAAATACAATTGCTTCAGGTGACCAAACTACCGCTTTCTGTATTATAAAAATGGATGCTACTTTAGATACAGGTGATATCCTTTACCGTGAAGAAGTAGACATTGCACCAAAAGAAACTTCAGAAACTTTATTTGCTAAACTTTCGCAAATGGGTGGTCCTATTTTAATTAAGGTTCTAGACAATATCGAGCAGTATTTAGCAAATGCTAAACCTCAAGATCCATTAAATGTTCCTGAACCTAAGAAAACTTACACTCGTAAGATCAAAAAAGAATACGGCCGTTTAGATCCGGAGTTAGAAGCTATTGTTTTAGAAAGAAAACTTCGTGCTTATACTCCATGGCCTGGTTTATTCTTTGCTCATCCTGAACAAGAAAATCAAGACATTAAAGTAATTGAAGCCCAAGCTTTTACAAGTTTAGAAGAAGTAAAACAATTACACGCAACTAACAATAAGTTTGATTTAGTAGCTTCACAAACTCCTGGAACTATTGTTGCCCAAACTGATAAAGCGGTTTACCTCTTATGTGCAAATAATACCGTTCTGGAAATAACTTCTTTACAATTACCAGGTAAAAAACCTACAGATCTAAAAAGTTTAAGAAATGGTTACCCTAACCTTTTAGCTTTAGGATCTAACTTAAAAAATAACTAATTTTAAATTAATCAATGGCAGAACCTTTAAAACTCAAAACTAAAACAGCTTCACCGAAAGGTAAGCTTGCAAGCGAGAAAACTACTTCAAAGACTAGATCTTCGAACAAGTTCTCTGGCAATAAAACCAATGCAACAAAAGCTAACTCTAAAAAAGCTTATCGCAACAAAAGTCGAGATAAAGCTAATCTAGATAAAAGTAAACAGCAAAAGCGTAACCTAGATAGTGAATATGTTAATACTAGCGATTTAAGTCAATTTGGCTTAACGCGCGTAAAAAGTAGCACTTTTACTAATCCACGTTTTCAAGCAGCTTTACTAATTAAAAGAGTGCTTGAAGATAAGCAACCGCTTAATATTAATTTAAGTGGTGTAGTTAAACCTAAAGACATAGGTTTCACTTCAGAATTAGCCTACGGAGTAATTCGTAACTTACCACGCATTAATTTTATTGCTAATAAGCTCCTAACTAAACCTTTAAAAAAAGAAAACTACTTTAGTCAGTTTATTCTTTTAATCGGTATCTATCAAATTATTTATATGCGTGAAGCTCACCATGCTGCCGTATATGAAAATGTTGAGCTTAGCAAGCAACTATACGGCAAAGGAGTATCAACTATTATTAATGCTTGTTTACGTCAACTACTACGTGAACTTGATACTTATCTCGAAGCGAGCAAAGAAGTAAGTCTCCTACCAAAATGGTTAAGCAAAACTTTAGAGGCAAGAGTTAGTGAAGAGAAATTCTTACCTATGGTTGAAGCTCTTAACCAAGCTCCGCCTCTTTGGTTACGAGTTAATCAAGATAAAATTTCAGCAGATAAGTTCTGCCAACTCTTAAAATTTGCTGAAATAGAATATCAACAACATCCACAATTGCCTCAAGCGATTTTATTAACTAAAGCTTTAACAATTGCGGATATCCCAGGGTATGAGCAAGGATTATTCTCTGTTCAAGATTTACATGCGCAATTATCAAGTTTAATCTTAACGCAAGAAGTCCAAGACTTGGCTTTAAGTGAACAGCTAAGTAAAGCTAAAAATATTAATTTAAAAGAAGATATTAAAGAGCCAATTATCTTAGATACATGTTGCTCTCCTGGTGGAAAAACCACTCATCTTCTTGACTTAATTCCAACTGCAAAAATGATCGCTACCGACATAGATGCTGGCAGAATTAAAAGAGTATATGAAAACTTAAAGCGTTTAAAACAAACAGCCCAAGTTATTACAGCGGATGCTCGTTTTCCAGAACAATGGTTACCGCAAGCTATCTCTAAGGTAAGTCAAGAGCAGCAAGTTGACTTAATGTTACTCGACATTCCATGCTCTGGTACTGGAGTAATTCGTCGTCATCCAGATATTAAATGGCTCCGTACCCCAGAAGATGTTACTCGTTTAGCGCAAATTCAACTAGAAATTCTTACAAAATCTTGGTCTTATCTAAAATCTGGTGGTAAATTACTGTATACCTCTTGCTCAGTTTTAGGTGAAGAAAACGAACAAGTAATTGAAAAATTTCTAGCTACTGTAACTGACGCTAAAGAAATTAACATTAAAGCTTTTGTACAAACTAATATCAATTCGCAAGCGCAAATTGAGGTTAGTCATGGCGTACAGCTAATTAACCAAATTAATGGTGGAGATGGCTTCTACTACTGCTTACTAAGTAAAATTTAAGCAATAAAAAATTCCTTCAGGTGCAAAACCCGAAGGAATTTTTTATTAAAACTATTTTTCAAATTTCTCAACTAGTTGAGCAAATTCTTGTCCTTGTAAAGGAACACCCTCATGTAAAGCAACCACTGCCGAGAAATGGTCACTTACATAAGTTGGATTACTTAAATCAATTGGTTTACCATAGTTGTAACCATAAGTTAAACCTAAAACGTCAACTTTAGCAGCTAAACCAGCTTTAATGTCGTTTTCAGAATCACCTACCATTAATACACGTGAGCGATCTGTTAAACCGAAATTCTCCATGTGTTTTAGAATTCCTTCTGGATCTGGTTTGTTGTGCGCTAAATCGCCTTCACTAAACACCCCATCAAATAATTCTAATAAACCAACACCAGCTAACACTTTTGGCGTTAAAGCTTTCATTTTATTAGTTAAAACTGCAAGTTTTACTCCGGTAGCTTTTAAATGATGTAAAGCTTTTTCTACCCCAGGAAAAAGTTTAGCGTGAGTATTACCTACCTCAATGTAAAGTTGTTGGTGACGAGCTTTAAACTCATCTTTTAGAGGTAAAACTTCCGTATCATATAATTGCTCGGTAGGTAAAGATAGAAGTTCATCTTTACCAGCAAAGCGTGCAAAAAGTCTTTTGTCTTTAAGAATTTCTCTTCTTAACCACGCAAAACATTCCGTTACAGCAGCGTCATGACCTTGACCTACCCAATTGGTTACTTCTAGAGTTGGAGGTTCTGGGAAACCAAATTCCTTACAAGCAAGACGATACGAATGAGCAATATCTTCGATTGTATTTAGTAAGGTACCATCTAAATCAAATACAATTAAATCATAGTTGTAATTTGCCATGCTTATTATTCTCCTCTAAAAGATAGGTCTACATAATCTTCTGATTCATGCTCTAGCGCTAACTCACGTAATTTAGAAATAATTTGCGCGTAGTCATCTTCACCAAAAATTGCTGAACCAGCAACAAAGTTAGTTGCACCAGCATGCGCTAGAACGGCAATAGTATCTTTATTTACACCACCATCTACTTGAATTTCAACTTGTTCAAGTAAATTTCTTTCTTTTAACTCTTTACGTAAAGCTTCTACTTTACTAATAGTATAAGGTAAGAATTTTTGTCCACCAAACCCAGGATTTACAGTCATAATCAGAATTAAATCAAGTTGATCTAGTACTGGGTAAAGTAATTCTACTGGAGTTGACGGAGTAATTGCAATCCCTACAGTTAAACCAAGCTCTTTAATTAGTTTAATAGTACGGTCAATATGAGTAACTGCTTCGTAAGAAAATGTAATATGGTTAGCACCAGCTTCTTTGAAGTACTGTGCTAATCTTTCTACTTCATTAGTCATTAAGTGCACATCAATCGGTGCTGTAATCCCATAATCTCTTAACGCTTTACAAATTGGCGCACCAAAAGATAAATTAGGGACAAAGTTATTATCCATAACATCAAAATGGATGCGATCAGCTCCTGCTGCCATAACTTTAGCTACATCTTCACCCAAACGCGCAAAGTCAGCAGACAAAATTGAAGGAGAAATTACAATTTCTTGACTCATAGAAAAATCCTAAATTTTTTAATTTATGAAGAGTTGTTAAGTATATTATACCGGTTAAACGCTTTAACTTGATAAGTTTTAAACGTGATACTAGCTTTATGTTAAAATAAACAACTACACAAACCTATCTAATTTATTTTAAATATATCTTAATTAACATCAAGTTAAATATATTCAAAATAGATTAAATTTACCCTTGTTAATAAGTTTAGAAATGACTAATACAATTTCCGATATTGCAAAGAACTTTATTCATCTTAGAGTTCACTCTGATTTCTCGATTAACTCGGGAATTATGAAAATAAAAGACATAATTGCCCTCGCAAACCAGTACTCTATGCCGGCGGTAGCTGTGAGTGATCTTAATATGTTCTGTGGTTTAATTAAGCTTTACGAACAAGCAACTTCTAAAGGAATTAAACCAATTTCAGCGATAGACACGCAATTTATGGATTATCGTGGTTGTTTACACGATATTACCCTAATTGCAGAAACTGAAGAGGGCTATGTAAATCTACGTCGTCTCATGACTGAAACCTATGTGCGTGCACGTAGTAAAATTGAAGTTAATACTGTTGTGAGAAGTTTAAAATCTACTCGTCGCGACTCTAGAATTTACCTAAGCTTGGAGCAACTGGAAGCTCATAATGAAGGAGTTATTTGCTTACTTCCAGCATATTTTGGACCACTAGGTAACAGTGCGCGTGAAGATAAAATTGACTTTGCTGATCAAAGTTATGAAGACTTAAAACGCATTTATAAAAACAAACTCTTCCAAGGGATTGCCCGCTGTAACCGTCCTGGAGAAAAAGGGTTAGAAAAGTACGTCTTAGAGTATGCGTTAAGATATCAAATGCCTCTTGTTGCAACTAACGACGTGCTCTTTAAGCGTCGTTCTGACTTTGATACTCACCAAATTCGTGAATGTATTGCTCAAGGGGTAGTTATGTCTGATTACCAACCAGAGTACACAGTTGAACAGTATTTTAAAACTGGTGAAGAAATGGCTAAGCTCTTTGAAGATTTGCCTATAGCTATTGAAAATACAGCAAAAATTGCGCAAATGTGTACAGTGCGTTTTAAATTAGGACATAATGACCTCCCTAAATTTACTTTAGACGTAACTGATCCTGAGCAGAAAAAACTTAAAGAAGAATTTGATAGTTTCTTTAAAGAACATCCAGAGACAGATGAAGAAGAATGGATTCTTGAAAAACTATCTTATCAAGGTCTAGATGAACGCTTAGCAATTCTCTATCCTGACCAACAAGAACGTGAAGCCCAAAAACCTATTTACTATGAACGTTTAGAGTACGAACTAGGAATTATCAAACGTATGAAATTCCCAGGTTACTTCTTAATCGTTCAGGAGTTTATCAACTGGTCGAAAAAAAATGACATCCCAGTTGGTCCAGGACGAGGTTCGGGTGCCGGTAGTCTAGTTGCTTATGCCTTAAAAATTACCGATCTTGATCCTTTAAAATATGCTCTTCTCTTTGAGCGTTTCCTAAACCCATCACGTAAATCGATGCCTGACTTTGACGTTGACTTCTGTAATGAAGGACGTTCACGTGTAATTGAACACATGCAAGATCACTATGGTAAAGATTCTGTTTCACAAATCATGACTTTTGGTACCATGGGTGCGAAGATGGTAGTGCGTGACGTTGCGAGGGTAATGGGGATTGACCGCTTTAAAGCCGAAGACTTAGCTAAATCTCTTCAGGATAAGCTTGAATATAAAGATGGTGATGAAGTTAAAACTGCTAAAGGTACTTTAGAGAATAACGTTAAGTATAATCCTGTTTTTAAAGCTTACTATGATAATACTGATGAACCTGAATATCGTCATATCGTTGAGTATTCTAAACCATTAGAAGGACTAGTTCGTCAAGTAGGTAAACACGCCGCAGGTATTGTTATTTCACCTATCGAAATGAACAATTACTCTGCTCTATATGTCTCTGAAGACGGAGAGCAAAGTACCCATTTTGATAAAGATGATATTGAACGCGCAGGTCTAGTTAAGTTTGACTTCCTTGGTCTAAAAAACTTAACCATTATTAAGAATACCATTAGAATGATTCATAAGCGTCAACGTCGTCAAGGCGTAGCCGAAAAGGATTTATTTAACATTAACTTAATTCCTCTTGATGATCGCGCAAGTTATGAATTACTCCAACAAGGTGATACGCATGGCATCTTCCAGCTAGAGTCTACAGGGATTACTAAACTAGTTGTTAAAGCAAAACCTGAAGAGTTTGAAGATATTATCGCCTTAATTGCTCTATACCGTCCGGGTCCTTTACAATCAGGGATGGTGGATAACTATATCAACCGTAAAAATGGTACCGAAGATGTATTCTATCCAACTCCTGAACTAAACTTCGAAGTTCTCAAAGAAATTCTTGATCCTACTTACGGGGTTATTGTCTACCAAGAGCAGGTGATGCAGATTGCCCAGGTCTTCTCTGGTTATACCTTAGGAGATGCGGATAACTTACGTCGTGCGATGGGTAAGAAAAAACAAGAAGAGATGGACAAAGAGCGTAGTAAGTTTATAGCTGGTGCTGAGAAAAATGGTCACGATCCAAAAGACGCGGAAAAGCTATTCGACCTAGTAGATAAATTCGCTGGTTATGGTTTTAACAAGTCTCACTCGGCTGCCTATGCTTTAGTGTCATATCAAACAGCTTACTTAAAAGCGCATTATCGTGCTGAGTTCTTAGCTGCGGTTTTAACCAACGCCCAAAGTGATATCTCCAAAATCTACGGTACAGTTAAAGATCTTAAAAAACCAGCGCGCAATATCCATGTAGAGTTCATTCGTCCAAGTGTTAATTACTCTTTTGAACACTTTGATGTAGATCTAAATGGACGTGTAATTTATTCTCTCGCAGCTCTTAAAGGTGTGGGACCTGATGTTGTTCACGAATTAGTGAAAGAACGTGAACGTAATGGTCTTTTCCGCGACTTTTATGACTTTATTAACCGTTGTGGTAAATTCTTTACCGAAACGCAACTTAAAGTTATGATCAATGCAGGTTGTTTTGACGACTTTATTGAAGCCAATATAACCAAAGGTCATAGTCGCGAAGTTTACTTACATGTATTAAAACCAATTATTAATGCGGTAAAAAATAGTAATACCGGTAATATAAATCTCTTTGCCGAACTTACTGAGAATATAGATACCTATATCAAACCTGAAATTGTTAGAGAAGTAGAACCTTGGACAATTGCAGAAAGATCGCATCGTGAATTTGAAGCTTTTAACTTCTATTTTGCTGGTCACCCTATTTTTGAGTTTAAGGCAGAAAGAGAGGCGCTAACCGAATGTCAATCAATTAGCGATATGCTTATGATGTTCAACGATTACAGCAACGAAGTACAACAAAATGTCGCTCGTGGTAATCAGCGTAGTACAGTCAAAACTGTAGACCTTGTTGTACACATAGACGCGGTACGTAAGACTAAGTCATTTGACGGTAGTCGTAATGTTCTTGACCTTGCTTTCTCAGATGAATCTGGCAACTATCGCGCTGATATGTTTACAGGTTTAACTGCCAATGAGCTCGCTGAATTAGCTGATAGATTACAAGAAGATACTAAAGCTGTAGTAACTATGCAATTCTCTTCTTACCAAAACAAGGATACTTTAGAAACCAGAACAGCAATGCGTATTAAAAAAGTTACTCCTCTACAAGAATATCTTTCTTACTGTAAAGGAACTATTTACGCGCTCTTTGATATACGTAAAGCTAAAGGTTTAAGAAGAGTTAATGAATTCTTTACTAAATACTTTAAAGATAAGGTTGCGACTAATTTACCATTAGAGTTTCATTTTCTGTTCTACACCAGATTTGGTGTAGGTAGTGTTGAGCACAAACATGTGACAACCTACGACGAAGGAATTTTTAAAGAGTTAAAAGAATGTTGTGGGGTAAACAACATAATTTATAAACTCGAATATGTTGATCCGGACAAAAATAAATTCCGTCGTCGCTTTAATGAAAATCAAAATTAGCTCGAAAATCCTTAGCAAAATTGTAATTTATTAGCAATTTTTGCGTTCTTATCATATAATAAGGAAATTAGTAGGCTAACTTTTTCCAGATGTGAATCTCTATTAGCTATATAGCCTATCTAATATACAGAATTTTATATATTTTTAAATCCTTATCATGACCTTTCAACTCTCATAAGATAGAACTTCTATCTTTTTATTAAAGATTATGGAACGTACATACTTACCTTTCGAAAAGCCTATTGAAGAATTAGAGCAAAAGATTAATGCTTTAAAAAACTCTGAAGCAGCTCAATCTTCAGGTGTAGATTTCCAAAGCGAAATCCAAAGTTTAGAAAATAAGCAACTTGAACTTTACAAGAAAATTTTCTCAAATCTAACACCTTGGCAAATTACTCAAATTGCTCGTCATCCAGACAGACCGCACACTCCTGATTACATTAAGTTAATCTTTACTGATTATCAAGAACTATGTGGAGATCGTGCTTTTGCTGATGACCGCGCAATTATCGGTGGCTTAGCTCGTTTTGATGGCAAGCCTGTAATGGTTATCGGTCACCAAAAAGGTCGTAAAGTACAAGAAAAAGTTAGAAGTAACTTTGGTATGCCTTCTCCAGAAGGATACCGTAAGGCTTTACGCTTAGCTAAATTAGCAGAACAATATAAAATCCCAGTAATTACTTTTATCGATACAGCAGGTGCTTATGCTGGTGTTGGTGCTGAAGAGCGCGGACAATCAGAAGCAATTGCACGTAACTTACGTGAATTATCTTGCTTAAAAACTCCAGTAATTTGTAACGTTGTTGGTGAAGGTGGTTCTGGTGGTGCTTTAGCAATTGGTGTTGGTGACAATGTTAACATGCTAGAGTATTCAACTTATTCAGTAATTTCTCCTGAAGGTTGTGCCTCAATCTTATGGAAATCAGCAGATAAAGCTTCAGTAGCAGCTGAAACTATGGGATTAACAGCTCCTAAAATTAAAAAATTAGGTTTAATTGACGAAATTATCCCTGAGCCATTAGGTGGAGCGCACTCTGATTATCAAACTACAGCAGAAAATATTGCTAAAGTTCTTAGAAAACAATTATCTCAGCTAGAAGAATTATCTACAGAAGAACTATTAGATAGACGTTACCAACGTCTTCTAAGCTTCGGTGATTTTGATATTGCTGACGAATAGTTTTATAGCGGGAGGTAGGTATTACCTCCCTATTTTGTTATAAAAAACTTTCTTATAACAATTTTTCGTTATATACTAGTAGAAAGACAACACTTATAAGATTAAATTAGATAAATATGAATACAGCAGTTTTAGTTATTGTTTTATTTATTGTTGGCGTACTTGTTGGCTTTTTCCTTGCTAAAGGATCAAGCGCAGATCAAAAACGAGTACAAGAATTAAAAAATGAGCTAACCAATGTACGTAAAGCTCACCAAGAATCTCTTGAGCAAGTAAATTCAGCGATTGAAAGTGTAAAAAGCTTAGCCCAAAACATGGCATTAACTTATCAGTCTCTAGAGTTTACTAAAGCTTCTTTAGAAGGTAGAGAAGTTGAGAAAAACTTCTTATTACAAATTAAAAACGGTCAATTAGAGCGTATTGCTTCAGGTGCAGATGCAAAAGCAGAAGAAATTGTTGACGCACAAGTAGAAGTGACTAAAGATAAAGAAGAGACAGAAAATAAAACTCAAGAAAAATAATTATTTATATCATTTTTCAAAGTAGAAACTTAGTAAAAGTTTCTACTTTTTTTATTAAAAGCGTGCTTATACCACAATTTTTAATAAAATTTTAAATTATTTACTTTTTTCTCTTGACTTTACTTTTATAAAACTAGTAAACTAAACACTGATAAATATGCGCTTTGTTATAAAAAGGAAAAGCTTTATTATTTATACACCTTAATTGACCATTAATATAAAAAAGAAGCTTTGTTTTAATAAAGCATAAATCCGATTAAATAAATGCTAGAGTTGCTTATGTGTAATGCTAATTAATTTTAGCAATATCAATTAATTAAGCATTATTGATAACGAATTGTGCACTTATTAAATATGCAAATTTGTTTATTAATACGCTTACTAAGCCTATAAGTAAACAACTTTGACTAGCGTGTAACCATTTGGGAGTTCATTACATGAAGCGCTCAGTTCTTACTTTATTCTCAGGTGAAAATGACGTACTAAGTCATGTTTTACGCCTAGCCCTGACTGAGAAAGGAATTGCCTACGATGTTGAATACATTGCAGACGATCCTGAGCACACACCTACAAACAGATTTACGGCCAGCGGTAAAATGGAATTTAAAAAAGCCACTATTGTTGATCGTGATCTAAAAATCGATGACATTCAAATCGCTCTAGAATATTTAGATGATAAGTTTCCACATCCACCACTTTTACCGAGTGAACCTGAAAAAAGAGCGAAAGTAAGAATTGTTATTAAATTAATTGAAGAAAGAATTTTTCATCATCTCGAGAAATTAAACTCTCCTTATAGCGATGAAGTTCTCAATGCTATTGAAGAAATCACTAATTTTATTGTGCAAATTAGTGGGATTATCAATGATCGTAATTTACAAATTTTTGAAGAAGAGTTTTCTATTTTAGACTGTTATATTGGTCCTATTTTATATAAACTCTTTAGATCAACTATAGATTTACGTTCTTTCCATATTCCGACAAAAGTAGCAAACTACTACCGTCGTATTCATAGCAGAGAACAATTTCTCAAGAGTTTACAATTATCACCTTCTCGTGGTTTTATGTACGAGAAAGGTAAATAAAAAATTCCCCTCTTTAGCTTAGCAACAACACCTTTGTTGCTAACTAGAGGGGAATTTTTTTATTCTCTTAATGTAAATTATTCTTAATGAACTATAATTTTTTGCTTAATTTGCCTAATTTACCTCTAAAAATTTAACAAATAAAGACACAGTTTCGCCTTAGGCATATAATAAAAACGGAATCTTTATTTTTATTAAAAGACAAATATTTTATATCTTACATAATTCTAGATTTTTCTAGACTTGCTTTAATCTTATTTAGGAGATTATATGCGTGTTAATCTTTTTGTAACATGTATCGGTGACGTAGTTAAGGCTAATACCTTAAAAAAAACCGTCCTCTTATTAGAAAAACTAGGATGTGAAGTGGTTTTTCTAAGTAAACAAACTTGTTGTGGTCAACCTGCACTAAACTCTGGCTATGTAAATGAGTCAAGAGCTGCAGTAAAAACTCTAATTAAAACCTTTGAAGAGAACGATTACCCCATCGTTGCTCCAGCAGGTTCATGTATTAACTCAATGAAAAAGTATAAATACTTATTCGAAGAGGGTGATGCTTGGAGAGAACGTGCAGAGAAATTTGGTGAGCGTTGTCACGATCTAACTGATTTTATTGTAAACGTTTTAGGTGTAACTGATGTTGGCGCAAAATTAGAAGGGAAAGCTGTGTATCACGCTTCTTGTTCTTTATGGCGTAAACTAGGTGTTGTTGAAGAGCCTATCAAACTATTAAAAGCTGTAAAAGGTTTAGAACTACTAGACTTTGAAAACAGTGAAACTTGTTGTGGTTTCGGTGGTACTTTCTCAGTTAAAATGGCAGAAGTTTCTGGTGAAATGGTAACTGAAAAAGTTGAGCACATTTTAGCAGTACAACCTGATTATGTAATTGGTGCCGACTCATCTTGCTTAATTAACATCGGTGGTCGTCTTTCACGTGAAAAACAATTAGACAAGGTTAAAGTACTTCATATTGTCGACGTACTGGTTACTGATGAAGAATTAGAAGAGGCAGGTTACTAATATGAGTTTAAAGACGTCTGATCTACCTTTAAAACAACGTTTAGATAAAGAAGTACATAACGAGGTTTTACGTCGCAACCTAATTAAAGCGCAAAACGTTATCGGCGCTAACCGTAAAAAAATGATGGAAGAACTCGGTCATTTTGAAGAGTGGCGCGAGTTATGTGAACAAATTCGTAATCACGTGATTGCGAATATTGATGGTTACTTATACCAGTTATCGGAAAAAGTAACACAAAATGGTGGTCATATTTACTTTGCAAAAACAGCTGAAGAAGCTACGCAGTATATTGCTAAAGTTTGTAAAGAAAAGAACGCTAAGAAAGTTGTAAAATCTAAATCAATGGTAACTGAAGAAATTGGGTTAAATGAAGTTTTACAAGAAATTGGTGTTAAAGTTTTAGAAACAGACTTAGGTGAATATGTTTTACAAATTGTTGGTGACCGTCCTTCTCACATCGTGGTACCAGCAATCCACCTATCACGTACTGAAATCAGACAAAGATTACATGACACTTTAGGTTACGAAGGTTCTGAAACACCTGAAGAAATGACGGCATTTATCCGTAAAACCTTACGTGAAGATTTCTTAACCGCAGATGTTGGTATTTCTGGTTGTAACTTTGCAATTCCAGAAACTGGAAGCGTGTGTCTAGTAACAAATGAGGGTAACCTACGTTTAGCAACTACGACCCCAAAAACTCATATTGCTGTTATGGGTATGGATCGTATGGCGCCTAACTTTGAGAACGTTGATCCGCTATTAACTTTACTTCCACGTTCTGCTGTAGGTTCTCGTTTAACTTCATACAACACTTGGTTAACAGGTCCACGTCTTCCTGGGGAAATTGATGGTCCTGAAGAGTTCCACTTAGTTGTAGTTGATAATGGTCGTTCTGATCTATTAACTTCTGAGTTTAACGAGATGTTACGTTGTATCCGTTGTGGTGCATGTATGAACACTTGTCCAGCATACCGTCAAATCGGTGGACATGGTTATGGCTCAATTTACCCTGGTCCAATGGGAGCGGTATTAACTCCTATCCTAGGTGGTTATAAAGAGTTCCATGAGTTACCAAATATTTGTTCATTATGTACAGCTTGTGACTCAGTGTGTCCTGTGAAGATCCCATTATCTTCATTAATTTTAAAACACCGTGAAAATGTAGCTAAATTAGGTTATTCGAAAAAATCTGAAAAATTAGCTATGAGCGGTTTCAACTTTGTAAATAAACACCCATTTATTTGGGATAAAGTTGTACGTTCAGGTAACAGCCTACTAAACAGTTTTTCAAACGATGATAATAGTCCACGCGGTTTTGCGAATGTAGCTGTAGTTAAAGAATGGACTAAAGCTCGTGACTTACCACGTAATGAGCATCAAGAATCATTCCGCAGCTGGTTCAAAAAACATAAGGAGAAACGCAATGGACAAAAATAATCGTGATGAATTTCTAAGAAGTATTGCTTTAAAATACGGTAGAGAAATGAAAACTACTCCGGATCCAATTCCAGAGTGGGTAGTAAACTATCCAAGAACAAGATTAACTGAAGTTTCTCGTACTGATTTATTAAGTAACTATATTGAATACTGTAAAACTGTAGGGATTGATATTCAAGTAACTAAACCTGAAAATTTAGCGCGTACAGTTGTTGAATTAAGTGCAAGCTTTACAGATGGTAAAATCATTTTAAACGATGATAAGCGTTTACACGATGCTGGTATTACCCAATCTCTAATTAACCATTTTGGTCAAGAGCAAATTTGGGTTTGGGATGCTAATAAAGGTCGTGCAAACTTAGCTTTTGCGGCAACGGCAAATATTGGTATTGTCCACGCTGAATGTGGTTTAACTGAATCTGGCTCTATTGTATTAGAATCTAGTCCTCTATACGGTCGTTCAGTATCTTTATTACCAAAATATACTGTTGTAGTTGTTAAAGCTTCAACTGTATTACCTCGTATGCACCAATACGCAATTCAAATCGATGAGCGTGCTAAAAAAGGTGAACGTACTCCTTCAGTAATTAACGTAATCTCTGGTCCTTCATCTACAGCTGATATTGAGTTAATCAAAGTTGTAGGGGTGCATGGTCCTGTAGGTATTAGCTATGTTATCGTTGATGACGAAGGTTCTTGCTCACAGTTTCTAAACTAACAGCACATAAAAAAGTCTCTCATACTTAACTGTATGAGAGACTTTTTTTAATCCTCTTTTAGAATTTGGTAGATTAAAGCATCTTCAGCAAAACCATTTAATGAATTACTATAGTAATTATGGCGAGTTGATAAATACTTAAAACCATTTTTTTCGTAAAGATAGATAGCAGGAGTATTACTGCGACGTACTTCAAGTAGATAGTTCGTCGCTTGTTTTAATTCCCCAAAAGTTAAAAATAAGTCTAATAGTAGTTGCCCATAGCCTTGCTTACGATAGATAGAGTTAACTTTAATGTTGTGTAACTCTAACATTTCATATTGCTGGCTAAAACAAATAAAGCCGATAATCTCATCAAGCTTTAAATATCTACTTTTACTTCCTTTACTTAAAAACTTTTGTAAATTAGTAAAACTTGGACGACGCCAATCTAACTCGGTTTCTTTAAGGCTTAGATGCCCTAAAAGAATTTGTGCGGTAAACTCTACTAACTCCTCTAGGTATTGCTCATAAAAAGCAATAAAAGGCAAATAATTAGCATTACGCATCTTCTCGATTAAAGCATAATCTAGACGATACTCTTTTGCTATTACTTGTAAAGCTTCACGCTTTACCTCTTCTAAATCAAGAGTTATCTCGTCTTGTGTAACAATACTTGCTTGTTCACTTAACCATTGCTTACGTAACTCTTGCCAATTTTGCTGTAACTCTTGCTCAAAAGCTAAAAGCGGTTGACTATCTTGAGCTTCAGGAAGTTGTTCAAATTCAATTAATTGCTTAGTAAATTTAAGGATTAATTCTTTTACTTCCGGAGTTTGCAGTAATTGCGCAATTTCTCGACTTGTTTTTAACTCTTGCCCCAAAGGTAGAGCTCTGGGAATGCGTTCTATTAGAACCCCATAGTTACCAGAGTTAGAGTTACGCTTGCCGGTGTAATAAGCAAATTGCTCTTCTCCCCAAGGATCAAACTCGTCTACTAAATCTATCTCAAGTAAGCGAACGCAGTCTGGGGTAAGATAAGGACGAATAAATACTTGATATTTATCATCACTAAGAGGTTCTAATTCAAAGCGTAAACTATCTAGAAAAGAATTTTGCCAATAATTAGTATAACTTTGTAGATTCATAACTAATTATCATTATCAATACGAGAAGATACCGCTGAGTTTTGATATTTATATTTAGCATTATCCCTTGCAGTATATGGTTTTAATGCTGGTGAGCTTAGAGGTTCAAAGCTAATTGCTCCAATTTTCATTTTTGGACGTAAAGCTAAAGGAACTTTACCTTGATTTGAGAACTCTAATACAATTCTTCCAGACCAACCTGGATCAATACGGTGTGCAGTTACATGCACCATTAAACCAAGACGCGCTAAAGATGAACGTCCATCTAACCATGCTAAAAAGTTGTCAGGAATTGTTACTGATTCAAAAGTACAACCTAAAGCTAACTCTCCAGGGTGTAGGAAAAACAACTGGTCATCTTCAATATAAATTTCTTCAGACATTAAAGCATCTAATTGCTTTGCTAAGTCTGCACTTGAACCCGCTAAGTCTACGTAAGGAACTTTTTGGCTCGAAAATACTCTAAAGGTATTACCTAAAGATAGATCCACAGTTGCGCCTGTAATTCTGTCATTACTAGGACGAGGTTCAATTTTTATCTCTTCTTTATCAAGAGCTTCAATAATATCTTTATCTGATAAACGCATTCTTAAGAAATTTTAGCTAAATAAACCGTAAAACCATTAGCTTGTGCTATGACTTTTACTTTATTAAAATGTTGTTGTAATATTGGTAAATAAGGTAAACCATTATTTGCTACTAAACGTAATGCTCCATGCGGATGTAATCTTTTACGAGCTTGGGCAATTAAATCTTCAGTAATTTTAAAAGTAACCTCATTACCTTGATGAAATGGAGGATTTGAAACAATTTCACGATAGAAAACAGCTTCTAAACCATTATTTATCGCTTGTTCTATCGCACTCGCAGCTTGTAAATTGAAATTTACGCGTGCGGTTAAATTCTGTAAATTTAAACTTGAACTTACTAATGCAGGAGCATAAACTTCAATTAAATCCCAATTATGATTTACCTGTGGGTTAGGGATTTGTTTTTGCAATAAGTTAGCTACATATTGCGCAATTACTCCAGCTCCAGAAGCATAATCTAAAAAGTTTAGATTAGGATTGGTAACTTCTAGATTTAAATCTTTATTATAAGTACGTGATAACTGTAGTAAATGCTGATTATGCTCTGCTTGTAAATCGTCGTAAGTAGAAAGGAGCAATTTAGTTCCAACATCAAGATTATCCGAACTAAAAACTCCAGGTAAAGAGACTATCTCTCCTGACTCTAAAGCAAAGCAACTATGTTTGCTTTTTTCTTTTAGTTTAGCGCTTACTTGTAAGTTTGCTTTTGCGTAAAAGAGGCGACTACGAGCAACATTATCTAGTTGTCTTACAGGGTTGTCCAGTAAAGACTCAATTGTTTTGATACCAGAATCGTTAGTCCCAATAAAGAAAACGTTTAAGTTTTCTCCATCAAGTCCAAGATTTTGACAAGCTGCTTCAATTTCCTCAATTAGGTTTAAAAACTCTTCTTTGGTCTTTGGCCAAAATACCACTAAATTAGTAGCTTGAGTTAAGCGCAATAACTGTGTTAGAGGTTGCTTGAAGTTTACCTTGGCTTTACCGATTTTTACAGGGAGGCTAGTTAAACTGTGAGCCAGATCGCTATTAGCTTCACTAATGTTATTAACTTTAGTTTGACTAACATCTAAATCTACCCCGTAAGCAAAGTAAACTGCTTTTTCTTTGAGGGGATAAGCTTGAGTTAAGGACTCTAATTCATTTACTTCTAAATTTTCCGGTAAGGAAAACTCTGTTCCTTTACTTAAAGCACTGCTTTTTTCTTTTACTAGATTTGCCCAGATTTTAAAACCTTGGCGCTTTAATAATTGACTAGCTTGAAAAAAGGTATATACTTCTTTAGTGTAAATCCCTAATTTATGTTCAGCAGGGAGTAACTCGATAAACTCATCGATTAAATCTGTATCTACAGCTCCAAGGAGTAATGTTCCTTCTCCTTGTTGAAAATAAGCTTGATTTCTTTGGATAATTTTGTTTAATTTACTCATCTTGATCTTATCGCTTTTGTTATCTATATTCTACTATAAATCTAGGGTAAATACTACTTAATTAGCAAGCAACTTCAGGTATAATATACTTAAAAATCTAATCTCTTGCTTTAGATTGAGCTTTAACTTTTTATGTATTCTATGCAAGATAACCCAAGTTTACAAACCTTATCAGAACTAAGTGAAAAAATTGATAGTTATAGTAGCTTAGTCGAGCAATTTAGAGAACAATTCCCTGTATTAGATCAAGCTCCTATCTATTTTGATAATGCAGCTACTAGTTTAAGACCTCAAGTAGTACTTGAATCTTTTACACGTGGTTTTGCGTATGCAGGAAACGTTGAGCGTTCGCTTCATACCTTTGAATTATCTGCCTTAATAAAATCAGGCAACAATTATTTAAAAAATTATTTCGACCCTCGTGAAGATAGTCAGTTAGTCTATACTGCCAACACTACCCAAGCAATTAATCTCTTAGCTCAGACCCTAGGAGAGTTTTGGTGTGCACAAAAAAATGCTGCTAACAGTCAAGAGACTTACTACATTCTAGTAGGACAAAGCAATCACCATGCTAATCTTTTACCTTGGATTAAACTTTGTCAGCAATATAGTTTTCTACAATTAAAGTATATTCCTTTAAAAGAAGATTTAACTTTTGATTTAGACTATCTGCAAAACTTTTGCCAAGAGCACGCTAACAACTTACTGTTAGTTAGCATTAGTAGTGTAGACAATAGTAACGGCATGGTGCATCCTATAGGCAAGATCAAACAAATACTTGATACTTTTAGTCCCCATGCTTGGTTAGCTTTAGATAATGCTCAAGGCTCTACTTATAATCAGATTTACTTAGAAAAAGCAGGTTGTACAGATTATTGGCCTGCAGATTTTCTTATCGGTTCTTTACACAAAATGTTTGGTTTAACTGGGATTGGTTATTTAATTACTACCCAAAGAATTAACCAATTGAAAGGTAAAGAAGATAAAGATATAAATCTTCTCACCAAATTTTTTAAGCTGTCTAATGAGTTTATTAACAGCCAAGAAAAGAGCAATGAAGAGTTTATTCACTTAAATCTTCCTTACAAAGGCAATAGTTTAAATCACCAATTAGTGGGTGGAGGCTTTGTTAAAAGCATAAACTTAGATAAAGTTGACTACCAATTAAAAGACACTAATCCATTTTTAATTGCCGGAACACCAAATATTAATGCGCAGGTTACAGTTAAGGACACAATAAAATGGTTAAACAATCAACCACTACGTGAACTTTACGACTATACGCATTTACTGCAACAGTATTTTCTTGAACACTTAAGACAATTTAATGATGTGCTTGACTTAAGTAATGCTACAGATGCACCATCGCAATTAGAAGTAGCTAGCCATAGTCTAAGAATTCTCCCATCTTTTGGGCACCATATTTCCCTTAGCATTGAAGATGGGCAAGATATTGATCTCGGACAAGAATTAGCTAAACATAATATTAGTGTTCGCGTTGGTAAACATTGCGCTTACCCTTACCACGATTTTCTAGGAGTTGACTCAACTCTCCGTATTAGTTTAGCTCCTTATAATACTCGTGAAGAAGTTGAATACGCTGTTGAGGTAATGTTTAATTTCTTTATGAATTTATAATTTTGGTATAATGGACTGACTTAGATTTTCAAAGAGAAAAATCTAAGAAAATTAACACATATCAAAATAATTTGTAATATCTATGGAAATGGAAAAAGAAACGGAAAAGCGTTTTATTAACTTAAGTATGTATGACAGTATAGTACGTGCTCGTCCTACGCCTCAACTAGTACATAATGAAATTATGACTTTTAATGGCGCTTTTGATCGTAACCCTGGTGGCTATAAAGACTATATTGAAATTACCGGATGCGAGACACCTATTTACATGGTGATCGAATCTAATCGTTTAACATTTATCTGTAGATCTAAAGTTTTACGTTCATATATTTTTACTTTATTAGTAAACTATATGTTTGATCGTAAGTTTGATTTTGAACGTTTTTTAGAGAAATACTCTATTCACAGTTACTTAACTGACAAACGTATTGAAAGTTTAAAAAATCTTTTTGATTTAGTTGCAAAATTAGATTTAAAAGACATTAAATACAAATTAGACATGCACGGTTATACTTTTGCGCGTAGTCGTGAATGCAAATGTGAACATTGCGGTTGCCATGAACAACCTTTAGATCTAGAAAATTAATATTAATGGTTAACAATTTTTGTTAACCATTTTCTTATATTTACTATGCAAAAAATTCTTATTACCGGTTGCTCTTCAGGCATAGGTTTAACCACTGCTCTTACCCTGCAAAATCTCGGTTGGCAAGTTATTGCTGTAATTCGTGATACTAAAGACGCTCCCCAACTTGAAGAGCGTGGCATTATCGTTAAGTATTGTGATCAAACTGATCCCCAACAAATCGAAAAATTATTTAACGATCCTGAAATACAAACTATAGATGCCGTTTTCTTAAATGCTGGTTACGGCTTTGTAAGTGCAAGTGAAGATACAGATCCAGAACAACTAAGACAATTACTCAACTGCAATCTTGTCGGCACTTGGGACTACTTCAATCGTTGTGTTAAAATCTTCCGCGCAAAAGGACAAGGACGTATTCTCATTACCTCAAGTATTGTTAGCTTTGTTGCAGCTCCATTTAGAAGTGCATACGGAGCTTCAAAAGCTGGCCTCGATGTCATGGTGAAAACCTTTAGAATTGAAAATGATAATCCAAAAATTCAGGTTAGCTTAATTAATCCAGGACCAGTTATTAGCAACTTTAGACAAAGAGCATTAAAAGAATACCAAGCTAGTCAAACTAGTCGTACTAACTCCCATTTAAAAGAGCAGTATCTTGAGCAAGAAAAGCGTTTAGAGAATAAAGATCGTAAACACTTTACTTCAACTCCTGAAGATATTGCCCAAGTAGTTGTTAAAGCTTTAAACTCTAAAAAGCAAAAAGTTCACTACTTAGTTGGTATACCAACTCACTTTATGTGGTACCTACAAAAATTTATCCCAGAAACTTGGGTAGAAAAGTTTATTCGTAAAACTTACAAATTTGAGAAATAAAAAAGGATCGCCTCAATCTGAGGCGACCCTTTTTTAAGTTTTGGTTTGATATAGGGATTCCCGAAAT
>NZ_NRHC01000041.1 GCF_003585885.1 Psittacicella hinzii
TATTTTTAAATTTTTATCCGCAACTATCTAGTATTTACCGCCTCATTTTAAGGCGTTAGGTTTATTACTAGATGCGGAATTCAGGGTAGAAGTGTAATTATATTATTGTATTTTCAAGCGTAAGCTAGTGTTATTTCGGTCTTCTTTCCTTATTGTGAGGTAAAATATTGGAAAGGTTAAAATTTTCCTAAGGTAAAATAGTAACGAAATTTAGCAAAAAGCTCACACTAATCTTAGATTTATTTGTCTAAGGCATTGAAGAAATTAATTATAAGAAGATTATTTTCATTAATCAGAGTATAATGTTAAGGATCTAAAAATAATTTCTCGTACTTTAAAGGTTTCAGGTTTTTTTGTGGAATTGTGAAAATAATTTAGATCGTCGATTTTGATCCCCTCAATTCCCTATGATATTAAATATAAAAATATAAGTAGTACAATATGGCGTTTAATTTAAATCAATACGAATATAATTGTTATCACCATAAGTTTGAAGAAGCAGCTCGTCAGTTCATCGAGTTTTTACGTGATCTTGACAGCGACTTAGGTAAATTAACAGATAAGTTTACAGCTAACGTACCAACATTAGCACTAAATGATCAATTAACAGAGCATTTCTTATCAAGAATTATTAGTGCTACTACTTATTTATTCTTACATAAAGATTTTACTATTAGCAATCATGGCTTTGGGCAAATGATTTACTTACAACGTTGGGTTGAAATGCTATTTGCAGCTTCACCTTTCCGTAACGCAGATCATATTATTCAAGCATTAAACCAAAGTGAAGATGCAAATAATCCAGTAATTGCAGGTGAGAACTTAGCTAAATTTGCAATGTTCTATTTACCTGATTCAAACATCCCATTAAACTTTGAAGCTTTATGGCAAGTAAACCGTCATTTAACTTGTCAATTATGTTTTGCTTTATTATCACCTCGTTTAATGGGTACACAAGCATCACACGACAAACGTGAATTATTATTACAATGGTTACCTGGTAAACTAAATGAATTAGAAAATCTAGATTCAATTCCAGTTTCTATCCTACACGATGTTTACATGCACAGCTCTTACGCTGATACTCCAAATCGTCACGATATTAAGAAACCATTAAATAAATTAATGCGTAACCAACTATTAAAAGCTGGTATTACAGACGTGCCTAATTTACCTAAAGAGGTTAAAGAAGGTGAAAAACCTGTAATGTTAGTTCTATTAGAGTGGTTCTCAGGCGGTCACTCAATTTGGCGTACGCACTCACGTTGTATCGACGAAGCACGTAAAGAATTCCACGTAATTGGTATGGGTCTTGAAAACCGTGTTGGTAAAGAAACTCACGTAGTGTTCGATGAGTACATTCCAATTAAAGACAACATTCCATTATTCGAACAAGTTAAATTTGTACGTGATATTGCTGAGAAAAGAGGCGTACACTTATTCTACATGCCATCAATTGGTATGTTCTTAAACTCTATCTTCATGACTTGTTTACGTATTGCTCCAGTACAAATGGTAGCTTTAGGTCACCCTGCAACAACAAACTCAGAGTTTATTGATTACGTTGTGGTAGAAGACATTTACGTAGGTGAAGATACACCAAAATGTTTCTCAGAAGAATTATTACGTTTACCAAAAGATATTTTCTATCGTCCTTCAATGTTTGCACAGGACTTAGAATTAACTACTAAACGTGAATTCGATCCTGAAGTGGTGAATATCGTAATGGCTGCAACTATTATGAAATTCAACCCTACATTATTAAAAACGTTAAAACAAATTATTGATAAATCTAAGAAGAAAGTTCACTTCCACTTCTTAATTGGTCAAGCGATTGGTTTAACACACATGCACATCAAAAACATTATTACTCAAGCATTAGGTAAAAATAATGTTACAGTGCATGAACACAAAGGTTACAAAGAGTACATGAAAATCATGTCAAGCTGTGACATGTTCTTAAACCCATTCCCATTTGGTAATACAAATGGTATCGTTGATACAATTACTGCTGGTCTACCTGGTATTTGTAAAACAGGTCCTGAAGTATTTGAACACATCGATGAAGGTTTATTCCGTTACTTAGGTTTCCCTGAGTGGACAATTACAAAAACAACTGATGAATACGTTGAAGCTGCTTTACGTATGATCGAAAACCCATTAGAGCGTTTAAACATTGCTCAAACATACTCTGGTAAAGATAAAGTAGAGAAATTCTTCCAAGGTGATGCTTCTTGCATGGGTCGCATGATGCGTGAGCGTTTAGACAAAGCTTTAGGTGTTACATCAGCAAAAGAAACTAAAGCAAAAGCTAAAACTACAGCTAAAGAAGAAAAAGCTTCTAAAAAACCAACTAAAAAAGCAAAATCTAAAGCTAAATAGTTAGTTGCTGAATTAGCTCTTAACTTTGTAGTTTCTAAGCAAATTGAACAATTTGCGCAAAGTAAAGTTATTTAAACCTTACTTTGATAATTTTGTTATACAATTTGCACTTTAAAAAGCTTTTAATGAGGGAGAAACGATATACCGTTTCTCCCTCTTGTTTTTTATATTTTCTTTTGTTATAATGTCCTAGTAAATAAAAAACGGGACCATAGCTCAGTTGGTCAGAGCAGGCGACTTAAAGAAAGAATAAGCTAAGTTTTTATCTCAAATATAGCTATATTTAAGAGAGAAATATGTTTTTTCTTTATTGGGTTGCTTTATGATTTCAGAGATGGAGTTGTAAAGTAGAACTTCGTAAATTCGGTGAAGTCTTAACAGGTAAAGCTGATGATAATACCGAGCCAAGCTTGACTTAGTATAGGAAAGGTACTAGGTACAAGAAGGTGTAGAGACTAGACACGAAGGCTGTAATGGCAAGGTATAGTCCAGACCACAAACCCGAAAGGGGTAGTGAAAACTATAGTTGGTAAGCATAATCGCTTGGTCCACGGTTCAAGTCCGTGTGGTCCCACCATTTTATTTGTTGCTGCACTTGTGCGGCTTTTTTTATATCCAAAATTTGCCGTAAACTTGTGGTAAAATAGCAAGAAAATAACCCATTTAGCAACAGTTTTATCTATATTTTCTATTCAACTATGATTACTAAAATTTTATTAATTATTATAGTGGTAGGCGCTATTCTTTTAGATTATCGTACAAATAAATATCTAAAAGTAACAGAGCAAGCTCGTGCAGTAATTAATTTAAAACGTAAACTTCGACCATTTACTTTAGTGTTTATTGCTTTAATGATTTTTACTATCTATAAAGCTCATGGCACTTACGATATGTTTACGCAAACTTTAGCTTTTATTACTATCTTATTAGTAACTAAAATAAGTTATTTAAATCCAAAAAGAATAGTAGTAAATCAAGATAAAGTAGCTACCGAATTTGGTGAAATTCCGATTGAAGCGATTTCAATGTTCACCCTTGACCAAGATTCTAATCTGGTTATTCAGATTAATGGTTTACAACGTTCATTTAAGTTTAAACCGAAAAAACAAGAAGATTATGATGCAATTCTATACTGTGCCGAGAAATTAAATATAGGTAATGCTCGTGAAGTTGTGCAAAAACATCGTTTAGCACAGATTGCTGCTAAAGCTAAAGGGGTATTTCCTTTAAGTGGTACAGTTAAAGACTACGATTGGGGTGGTCAAAGCTATTTAGCCCACTTACTAAACTTACCAAAACAGCAAATTGCGGAAATTTGGTATGGTACTCATCCAAGTGGTCAAAGTGCAATCACTATTAAAGGTTTTCAAGTAAAAGAATTAACGGATCGTTTTTATAAAGAACACCCAGAACAAGATCCAATTGAAGTTGATGCAACTCAAGATTACAATGTTCTTTTAAACTACAACATTGCTTATGGACAGCCTTTAAGAGCACAAGAAACTGATAATACACGTAAAGAGGGATTACCTTTCTTATTTAAAATTCTTGATGTTGCTCGTCCTTTATCAATTCAGATTCACCCTGATAAAGAAACTGCAGAAAAAGGTTTTGCTTCAGAAGAAAAACTTGGTATTAGCTTAACTTCATCAACGCGTACATTCAAAGATGAGAACCATAAACCAGAATTTGGTATGGCTCTTACAGATATGTATTTACTCCATGGCTTTGATAGTAAAGAAAACGTACTTAAAAAGCTAGAGGGTAAACCTGCATTAGCGCAATTAAAAGAGTTTATCCAAGAACGTGATTTAGCTCAAGCTTACAAAGAGTTATTTACTAAGAGCAAAGCAGAGTTAAAAGAACTATTAGCTGCTCATATTGAGACAGTAGTTAATCTTTATGATCCACTGATTGAACGTCAGTTAAGTGCTGAAGATATTACTACTTATAACCAAACTCATGACGGTTTAAGTGTTGAGCAAGCTAATTTAGATCCAGACTATTGGTTAGCTTTTACTTATAAGAGCTTATGTATGGAGCCGGACAACCTAGATGTAGGTTTAATTAGTTTCTATATCTTTAATCTGGTAAAACTTGAAGCAAATCAAGGTATTTACCAAGATGCAGGTGTGCCTCATGCTTATTTACGTGGTCGTTTAGTAGAAGTAATGGCAAACTCTGATAATGTGGTACGCGGTGGTTTAACCACTAAACACATTAATACAGAGTTATACCTTCGCCTTGTAGATACAACTACAGTTATCCCAAAAATCTATCAAGCTGGGGAATATGATTTACCAAGCCAAGAGTTTACTTATAAAGTAGTAGACTTAAAAGATAATGATAACTTTAAAACAGAAAATGCCTCTGTTTGGTATGTGCTAGAAGGTCAAGGACAAGTTGAATACTTTGATCAAGCTCGTATTCCACAAAGAGTTGAAATTACAGCAAATCATGCTTACTTTGCTTCAGTTGATTGTATGATTACTTTCAAAGGTGGCAATGCTAAAGTAGTAATTGCAACGGTTAAATAATAGTAAAAAAGTCTTTGGGTTAGCCAAAGGCTTTTTTACATTCTTCAAGAAGTAAATTTATATGGAAAATTTAGATTTAGATTGGCAAAGTCCAATGACGCGTAACCAATTAAAAGAGCGTCATCAGATTCTTAAAAAAATTCGTCAGTTTTTTGATGATAAGGGCTTAATTGAAGTTGAGACTCCAATTTTAGCGCAAGCTGCTGTGACAGATGTGCATTTAGATAGCTTTAGCACTGATTATTTTGGGAAAAAGTACTTCTTAAATACCTCACCAGAGTTTCATATGAAACGTCTGTTAGCAGGGGGGGCTGGTCCGATTTATCAAATTTGTAAATGTTTTCGTTTAGAGCCAACAAGTAGAAAACACAATCCCGAGTTTACCATGCTAGAGTGGTATCAACCAAATTACACTTTACAACGTCTATTAGATGAAGTTGAAGAGTTATTTAAAGTGTTTTTTGATTTTGATTTAATGGAACGTTACACTTATGATTTTATTTTCCAAAAATATCTAGGTGTATCACCCCTAGTAGCAAATCACAAGGATCTTGCTGAACAGGCTAAAAAACTAGGTTTACACAATGCTGAAAAGTTTGATCGTGATACAATTCTTGAGTTTCTCTTTAGTACTTGTATTGAACCTTATTTAGGGAAAGATGCACCTGTAGCTATTTACAACTATCCAGCAAGTCAAGCAGCTTTAGCACAGATTACCGCTGAGGATCCACGTACAGCTCAACGTGCAGAAGTATTTTATAAAGGGATTGAGCTAGCTAATGGTTTCTATGAGTTAACAAGCTGGGAGCAACAAAAACAACGTTTCCAATCTGACTTATATCAAAGATCAACCAACAACCAAGAGAAAATTGAGTTTGATCAAAAGTTCTTAGCTGCTCTAAAACATGGTATGCCACAGTCTTCAGGGATTGCTTTGGGCTTAGATAGATTTATTATGTTAGTAATGCAGAAAAATAGTATTGCTGAAGTAATGTCATTTACGGTAGAAAGTGCCTAATATGAGTTTGACAAAAGTAAATATTATTGGTGCAGGGGCAGCTGGTTTATTTTTAACCATGCTCCTCGCGCGCCATAAATTAGAAATAAACCTATTTGATTTAGGGAAAAAGCCAGGGCGTAAGATCTTAATTTCTGGAGGTGGCTTTTGTAACTTTACTAATCTAGAAGTAGAAAGAGACAACTACCTAAGTAAAAACCCTCATTTTGCAATTTCTGCGTTAAAAGGCTTAAGCAATTGGGATATTATTGCCAATTTTTCAGCTGGGCAAATAGATATGCACCTCAAAGAGGAGCGTAAATATTTTTCTACTAAAGGTGCTAAAGAGATAGTTAATTACTTACTCGAGCAAATAGAAAGCAATGCCCTCTATAGCAAAGCTCAAGTTAACTGGCATTGGCAGACAGCAATCAAAGATATAGACAAAAGTGAGCAAACTCTAACTCTAGTGAGTGATAAAGGACTATATCAGAGTGAAATTGCTGTTATAGCTACCGGTGGTTTAGCTTACCCACGTTTACAAGTAAGTGATTGGTATAAACAAGTAGGTTTATTACAACAAGCTGGACAAGAAACGCGTGAAAAACAAGCTTTTATTGCAAACCGTCCAGGGTTAGTACCTCTAGCTTATAGTCATGAGACTAACTTCTACAAACAAATAATGGGTTGTAGTGTATTTGTGCAAGCCACTAACCAAGAGCAAACTAAAAGTTTTACCCATAATTTACTTTTTACCCATCAGGGAATTAGTGGACCAGCGATCTTGCAAATTTCGAATTATTGGCAAGCAGGAGAGAAAATTTATCTTAACTTTATCCCGCAGTTGGATCTTGCGAGTTTGCTAGCTGATATTCGTCAAAAAGGCAAAGTGGATTTTAGTTTTGCACAATATTCGGTAGAGGGTGAGGCTGACGATAGTCAAACAACTAGCGAGAATATTAATTTAAGTATTAGTGCAAAAGCGCAAGTAAAAACTTTACTAACGCGTTTATTACCAACTTCTTTAGTGCAACTATGGGAAGAGGTAAAAGCCTATAATCATCTAACCTCAAGTATAGCAAAGCAAATCCAACCATTACTTAAGTTACAGATTGCCCAATTATCTAATGAGGACATTCAAACTCTAACTAAGTTTATTCAACAGCATGAGTTTGTTGCCTTAACAGATAATGGTTATGATAAAGCTGAGGTAATGCTAGGTGGAATCAACACGGAAATGCTTTCATCTAAAACGATGGAATTCAACCAAATTCCAGGACACTATGCAATAGGTGAAGTATTAGATGTCACTGGACAATTAGGTGGCTATAACTTCCAGTGGTGTTGGTCAAGTGCATATGCTTGTTATAAAGGTATTTGCCAAAAATTAGGCTTAAAGCCTTTTGACTTGAATTAATTTGTTTAGGTTTACAAGGCAATACAATCGAAAGTATTAAATCAGTCAATTATTTGGGTTAACCTTAGTTATCGTTTGGAGTAACTTAGGTCATCATTTGAGGCTAACCTCATCTCAAGTAAGTAGTCAAAATTTATTACTTTCTATTGTGATTTTACGTTTTGTTAATCAAAAATAGGAGGAGCTAAAAGAAATTTAGTTCCTCCTCTTTAAAATTTTGTAAAAAAATGCTTGCATATAAAACTTTTTTAGGCTAAGATATAAACATAAAGCAAATTAAAAGGGATTTTTAATTAGGCTTTATCAGTATTTTTATTATAAATTAGGAAATTTAGGAATTAAATTATGAGACTCAATCAAAATTATCAATTGGCAGTACAATTATCTACTCAAGTTCAAAACGCTCATCATCACCATCATCATTAATTACAACTAATATTTACTCTAGCCCTTAGAGTAAGTTAGTTCGTACCTCCATGCACGTTTTATCTTCAAAATGGTGCATTACCAATTTTTTCCCTTTTTATTTTTCAAACAATTTTTTCGGTCTCGCACCACAACTTATTTTTGGTCTTATCCAAAACAAATTTCTTTATCTTAAATTAGCTAAAGCAAAAACCTTTATTTGCGATCTGCTTTGTTAAGAGATTTTTTTCGAGCTACTTTTGTGTAGTGAGATTACTTACTAGTCTTTTACCTTGTGCTATCAAGATATGTAACTTTGTCTTTAAAAAGCTTATTCATAATCTTAGATCTAGCTAAAAATTAGTAATAGTAAGTCAACTTAGAAATCTAAATTCTCACTTACATCTAATAATTAACTCTCTGTTATTAGCTTTTACTAGCTCTACTATTGATTTTTATCTAACAATTTCTAAAGCAGTAAGCATTTTATAAGTAGTTTTTTTAATACTAGTTCTAGTTGCTAGTTACGAGTTTAGAGCTGTTTTAGCACTAAAGAAAAATCACTCTAGCTTAGACAACTAGTTATAGCAGAGTTATTAGTTAAGTGATTGTTGAGCTAAGCATAGAGCCAATAGCAAAACAATTAGCAAAGTATTCCTTAGTTGTAAACGCTTTGTTAGTTAAATACAGTTACTAAGCTGATAGGTAAAAGGTTTTTTAGTAGCAACTGCAGTTATCTTGCCTTTAATTAACAAATAACAAAAGGCAATTCACAGTTAACGTTAAAATTACTTACAAGAGAAGGTAAATTTCCAAAGTTATCAAAAGTAACTATCACTTGTAAAAGGTTTAGCTAATCTCTGCACAGAAGATAAAGAACTTGCAAATTGGATACAAAGTTTTATTTAAAGATAAATCTCATTAGAGGTAGCTCTAATGATGTTAAGGATGATGAAAATGACACTATTTAAAAAATTATTAGCTTCAGTATTAGTATTTGCAACTGCATTAACAGCAACTAACTCTTTTGCTGACACTAAACCAACAAGAACTTTACAAATCGGTATTGAAAATGGTTACTTCCCTTATGAATATTTAGATGACCAAGGTAACTTTACAGGTTTCGATGTTGAATTAATTAATTTTGTTTGTGCTGAAATCAAAGCAAACTGTGTTTTAAATCGTGGTGCTTTTGAAGCTCTAATTCCTAATTTACTATTTAAGAAAAGCGATATCGTAATTTCTGCTTTATCAGTAACTGATGAACGTAAAAAACGCGTAGCTTTCTCAACCCCATATATTTCTCCAAAACCAGCAGTTTATATTGTTAACAACAATACTAAGTTAAAAGATCCTAAACAAGTAAAAGTGTTAGGAGTACAACAAGGGACAACCTTAGCAGCTTATTTAAAAGCAACTTTACCATCAAATGTACAAGTTAGATACTATTCTTCATTTGACACAGCAATGTTAGATTTAAAAGGTGGTCGTCTAGATGCAGTATTTGAATCTTCAGACGTTGCGCAAAAATACTTAGCAAGTGAAAATGATCTAGTAAAAACTTTAGGTGCACCTGTATACAGTGATTTAATTTCTCAAGGCGTAGCTATTGCGGTACGTCCTACAGATAAGACTTTATTAGCAGAAATTAATCAAGCTTTAGTTAAAGCAAAAGAAACTGGTCTTTTAGATCGCTTATACGTGAAGTATAATATAGACAGCGAATAAATTACGATTAAAAAAATATTATGTCATTTTTAAAGAAATCTCTAGCGAGTTGTTTGCTTGGACTAATGTCTGTTTCTCTAGTACAAGCAAACATTCCTAAAACTTTAGTAGTTGGAATTGAAGACGGTTACTACCCTTACGAATACTTAGATGATAAAGGTAACTTCACAGGTTTTGATGTTGAGTTAATTGAACTAATTTGCCAAGAGTTAGGTATTAACTATCGCTTAGATCGTGGTGCTTTTGAAAGTTTAATTCCAAATTTACTTTTCAAGAAAACTGATGTGGTAGTTTCAGCCTTATCTATCACTGATGAGCGTAAAAAACGCGTAAACTTCACAGTACCATATGTTCATCCAATTCCAGGGGTATATTTAGTAAATAAAGAATCTAGCTATACCAACATTAATGAATTAAAAACTATCGGCGTACAATACGGTACAACTTTACAAGTTTATTTAGATAATCAAAAATTAGCTGGTAAGTTAAGAACCTATCCTTCTTTTGATACTGCGATGTTAGATTTAAAAGGTGGTCGTGTACAAACTGTATTTGAATCTTTAGATGTTGCTGGTAAATATTTAAATGATCCTGCGCAAAATTTAAAAGTTCTCGGAGAGCCGGTTTATAGTCCTGTTATCTCTCAAGGTCTTGGAATTGCTGTTCGTAAAGATAACCCTCAACTGTTAGAAGCTTTAAATAAAGCAATTACTACGTTAGAGAAAAACGGAACTTTAAAAGCGCTTAAACAAAAATACAATATTGTTGATTAAGTATGTTTGTACTTTATCCTTCAGGTGGTTTAGGCAATCAAATGTTTATGATTGCCTCAACTTATGCGATGGCTAAAGCTCTTGGACAAAGATGGTATGTGTATGATCAGGAGCATAGTTTGATCCAAGGAAGAACTTTACCTAACTATATCAATAATATTTTTTGGCAAGTTCCTTTAGCTACCCCTGAACGCATAGCTGTCATAAATGAACAGATAGATAATTTAGGAGTAGAGAGTACTTTATTACTTGATTATCCGGGAGAGCATTGCTTTTTTAAAATAGAAGTTGATAAAGAACAAATCTATGTAATTGTGGATAGTCATTTAATGAGTTATAAATATTTTGATCAATATAAGCAAGATATAGTTAACTTATTTTCTTTACCTCCTCAAGAGCAAGAAAAACTTAACTCTCTATTACAAGAGTGCCAAATAGGCAAGCAAATTCCAACAGTATCTTTACATGTGCGTAGAGGCGATTACTTAAGCTTAAGTGAAACCCATCGCGTAATGGAAGTAGATTACTACAGTGTAGCTTTAGCACAATTTAAAGACTTAGAACAATTTCAGGTATTGGTCTTTTCTGATGACTTAGCTTGGTGTCGTGAGAATTTAGTTTATCCAGCTAATTGCCAGCAAGCTCGATACGTAACAGAGCAAGTTCCTGATTACTTAGCTATGCTTCTCATGAGTAGATGTGAGCATAATATTGTTTCTAATTCTACTTTCTCATGGTGGGCTGGTTACTTAAACCCTAATGCGAACGCTAGAGTTGTAATTCCTGAACGTTGGTTTAACTCTCCTACTTTAAAAAATGATAAGTTATTAGTTGGTAGTTTTATCATTTTGTCAGATGAACAAATAAGAGCCTTTCAA
>NZ_NRHC01000042.1 GCF_003585885.1 Psittacicella hinzii
GTTATTTTTTACATTCTCCGCTAAAGCAAGCATAAGCGCGCTTAACTTAGTTGCAACTAAATCTAACTTAACAGCTAGCACTGATTTACTCATCAATACAAGCAGAGGTGAGGCAAGTTTTACTGACAGCCGTCTAATTGCTGGTAATAACCTAACGCTTCTTGCTAAAGAAGTTGTAAACTTTGGGGCAGGAACAAATCTAACTGCGCAAAATAACGTTACCGTTTACTCTTCTAATGCAACTATTAGCTTTACTAATGCGAACCTTACATCTAAAGCAGGTTCTGTTAATTTAACAGCAAAAGCAGCAGTTAACTTTACTCATGCTAATGTAAGTGCGAATAAGTTCTTAAATGTAACTTCGCAAAGTGATGCAATTGAAGCAAATAATGCAAGTTTACAAGCTGGTTCAGGGGTAAATCTAAATGCTGCAATAGCAATTACTCTGAACTACAGTAGCGTAAACGCAACTGCAGGTTCAACTGTACTAACTGCTGCTAATCGTGTTTCAACGAGCAAAGCAACAATCAAAGCGCAAAAAGATGTAAACGTAACGACAACTGACATAGTTAACCATAACACAAGCGTTACAGCGCAAAATGTTAACTATAAAGGTTCGGTTTATGTACAGTCTTCGGATGTTAATGCAACTAATAACGTTACTTTCCTAGCAGAGGCAGCTACTGCAGCAATTTACCTCCGTGAATCTAATGTTACCGCTGGCGGTCACTTTACTGTTAAAGGTGCACAAATAACTCTCCTAACCAGTAATGCAACTACTAAGGTAGATACTAACTTAACTTCAACAGGTTTTATTAACTTTAATAATAAAGCTAAAGTTGAAGCTAAGAACTTAAATGCGACTGCAGGTACCATAATTAGTGTAGCTAACTCAAGTTTAAACTCTACAGAGAGTACAGTTCTTACAGCTGTAGCTGCTTTACGTTTAACTAACTCTTCGGTTAAAGCAAATAAAGAGGCTACTTTCAACTCAAGACAAGTTATTGTTACTCGTAGTGAAGTAGCAACACAGACAGGTAATGCTTTCTTTAATTCGACAGTTAGAGCATGCTTTACTAATGCAAATGTAAGTGGTGCTGGCGTAATTGCGCGTGGTACATCTATCACCGTTAATAATGGTGATTTCAAAGCTTCAATAACTGAAATCTCTTTAGGTAATGAGAGCACAAACTCTCTTGATGTTCGCAATAGCAAACTAGCAACTTCAGGGGCAAATACTGACATCAACCTACGCGCTAATAACGTTAACGTTACTAATACGAGCTTTAACTCATCTCGTGATGTTAACTTATCAGCACCAGCTGGTACGGTCAATATCTCGAATGCTTCTGAGGTTAAAGCAAGACGCTCAATTAACGTAACGGCTAATAACATAGTTCTTAACGCGAGCTTAAACGCAACAGGCACAGTTGGTGTTGAAGCTACGAATAACTTAGACGCGGTAAATACTAATATCACCGGTTCAAGTGTAAATGTTAGTGCAAATAATATCTCTTTAAACAATAGCCAGTTAAATGCAACTGCGAGCTTCTTAAATGTTATTGCTAAAGAGAATGCAAACGTAACTAACTCTAATCTTGCAGCTCAAGGTGATCTTGCGGTTAAAGCTGAAAGTGGCAACGCTACTTTAACTTCAACTAACCTCGAATCTAACACTGGTGCTTTAACTGTACAAGCAGCCAAAGATCTAAACTTCACTAAAGGAAATGTTAGCGCAGCTAAAGACCTAACGCTCAATAGTACTAATGGTAATGTAAGTGTTAGCCAAGCCGAAGTAACAACTACTGAAGGCAGACTTGAAGTTTCTGCGCAAGTTGGTAACGTTAAAGTTGAGCAAACAAATCTTACGGCAAGAAATGCGGTACGTGTAATTGCTAACCAAGGTTCAGTAACTGTAAATAACGCAAACCTAACAAGTACGACCTTTAACGCTATCGTTACTGCAGGTAATGATTTAACTCTTACTCAAGCTAATGTTAACGCGCAAAGAAATGCGAACTTTAGAAGTAACTCGGGTAGTGTAAAAGTTGAGCAGTCTAATGTAAGTACAACCGTAGGTAGTGTAACTTTTACAGGTAAAAATGATGTAAAAGTTAGTAACAGTAACCTGACTTCACAAGGTGATCTTGCAGTAACTGCACAAACAGGTGAAGCAAGCTTAACGTCCACTAACTTAACAAGTAAAGCTGGTAATGTAACAGTAAGCGCAGTTAAAGACATAACTGTAACAAAAGGACAAGTTAGCGCAAGCAATAACGTAAGTTTAACTTCAACTAATGCAAACTTAACCGTTACTGAGGCAAATGTAACCGCAACGTCAGGTAGCTTAACTGCACAGGCGCAAAATAGTGTAACTATAAGTAGCAGTAACTTAACGTCAGAAACTGATTTAGTGGTTAAGGGAGAGACTGGTTGTGTAACTCTAACTGCGACAAATCTTACCTCTAAAGACGGTAATGCAAGCGTAACCGCAGCTAAACACTTAAATGTTACTAAGGCTCAAGTTGCAGCGCAGAAAAACCTCACATTAAATTCTACTAGTGGTGATCTTACAGTTAAAGACGCTAATTTAAATTCTCAAGCTGGTAGCTTAGTTGCTAAAGCAAAAAATAATGTAACTTTAGATAACAGCAACTTAACTTCACAGCAGTTCCTTGAAGTTGAAGCGCAAACAGGCTGCGCAACTTTAACTGTAACTAACCTAACTTCAAAAGGTGGTAGTGCTGAAGTTACTGCTGCTAAAGACCTAAGTGTAACTAAAGGTCAAGTTACAGCTAACAAAAACTTAACTTTAAACTCTACGAGCGGTAACCTCACGGTTAAAGATGCAAAATTAACCGCGTCGACTGGTAACTTAGTCGCTGAAGCTAACAATAATGCAGAGTTAAATAACACAACTGCTAAAGCGCAAACTAATCTTACAGTTAAAGCTAAAACCGGTAATGCAACTTTAACAAGTGCGAACCTAACTGCAATTGCAGGTAGCGCAACTGTTGAAGCTATGCAAAACGTAACTTTAACTAAAGGGAAAGTTGAAGCAGGTAAAGATTTAACAGTTACAGCGACAAGCGGTAACTTAACTGCTCGTGAAGTAGCGTTCACAGCAACTAGCGGTAATGCTTCACTAACCGCAGGACAAAATCTGAGCTTAACTAAAGGTAGCGTATCAGCTGGTCAAGATCTTGAGCTAAATGCAACAGCAGGTAGCATTAAAGTAGATCAAACTAATTTAACTGCAAAAGGTGGTAACTTAAGTGCGCAAGCTGCTCAAGATATCAATATCAGTCAAGCAAACTTAACTGCGCAATTTGATCTTACTGTTAAAACTCAAACTGGTAATGTAACTGTAAGTTCGGCAAATATATCAGCAACTGCTGGTAAAGCAACAGTTGAGGCTGGTAAGCATGTTACGGTAACTCAAGGTAAAGTTGAAGCATCTAAAGACCTAGTTCTCAATGCAACTACGGGTAACTTAACTCTTGAGCAAGTTAAAGTAAACTCATCTACTGGTAAGCTTACAGCTTATGCTAAAGAGAATGCTAATGTAAGTAACTCTAATCTAACTTCGCAAAGCGATCTAAGCTTAACCGCTAAAGACGGTAATGCAACGTTAGGTAAGGCTAACCTAAGCTCAACTTCTGGTAATGTAACTGCTAAAGCTGGTAAAGATCTAAACTTTACTCAAGGTAATATCAGCGCTAACAAAGACTTAGTTTTAAATTCAACTGCAGGTAACCTAAGCGTAAAAGAAGCTAACCTTACAGCAACAAACGGTAAGGTTGAAGCTACTGCAAGAATGGGTAGCCTAAGCATTGATAAGGCTAATTTAAGCGCAACAGCAGGAGCTTTAACAGTTGTTTCACGTGATAAGTTAGACGTGAACAATGCAAATCTTACGGCTAAAACTGCTGTGAGAGTTATCTCACAACAAGGTTGTGCAACTTTAAGTGGCGTTAACTTAACAAGTACAGATCGCAATGTTCTTGTAACTGCAGGTAAAGATCTAAGCTTTACTAAAGGTAATGTTTCTGCGAAAAATGACGTAACTCTTAATAGCGCTGGCGGTAACTTAACTGTTGCAGAGGCTAACTTAACTTCAAGCAACGGTAAGCTACTAGCTTATGCTAAAGAAAACGCTAAGGTAAGCAGTAGTAATTTATCTGCACAAAATGAAGTTAATGTAACTGCTGCTAATGGTAATGTTTCGCTTACAGCAACGAATCTAACTTCAACTAATGCTAACGCAGTAGTAAGTGCTGGTAAAAACCTAGACTTTACGCAAGGTAATATCAGTGCAAATACTGATGTAACTTTAAATGCAACTAATGGTAACTTAACCGTTGACCAAGCTGGAGTTGAGGCTAAATCTGGTAAATTTGAAGCTTATGCTAAACAAGATGTTAAAGTAAACAATGCTAACTTAACATCTCAAGGTAACCTATCTGTAACCGCAGAAAACGGTAAAGCAACTTTTGACAAAACTAACCTAGCTTCAAAAGCAAGTCACGCAAATGTTTCAGCAAAAGGTGACTTAAGCTTTACCAATGGTAACCTAAGCGCACAACAAAATGTTTCTCTAACTTCAAGTGAAGGTAAAGGAACATTCAACAACGTGAACTTAACTGCACAACAAGGTAGTGCAAAAGTTCAAACTAAAGAAGAGCTTAACTTTGTTAACAGTTCCGTAAAAGCAACTAAAGATCTTGAAGTTAAGACTTCAAATGGTGCTTTAACAGCTAATAATACGCTGTTTACAGCAACAACGGGAGCGATAACTGTAAGTGCTGATAAAGATCTAACTTTTAATAACGGAACTAAAGTAACTGGTGAGAAAGATGTAACAGTTTCTTCAGCTAAAGGAAGCGCGAATGTAACTGGTACAAATATCACTTCAGAGTCAGCGAATGTATCTTTAACTGCAAGTAAAGATATTACTTTAAATAACAGTAATATCTCTGGCGGTAAGAAAGTAACAGTACAAGCATCCAACGGTAACTTAACTGCAACTAAAGCAGTAGTTAAAGCTGGTGGTGACATCAACCTAACAGCAGGTGCTGATTTAGTAGCTAAAGAGATAAATGCAACAACCTCAACAGGTAATTTAACAGCTTCTGCGGGTAAAAACGTAGAGGTAGCCCAAGGTGTGCTTAAATCTCAAGGTGATTTATCAGTAACTGCGAAAAATGGTAATGCAAACCTTACTGCAACCAATGTAACCTCAACTAAAGGTAAAGCTTCAGTCGTTGCAGAGGGCAACTTAAGCTTCACCAATGGTAACGTTTCAGCAAATAAAGATGTAACGTTAAACGCTTCTACGGGTAACTTAACAGTTGCTCAAGCTAACGTAACTTCAACAACAGGTAGCCTAACAGCAACCGCAGGGAAACATGTTGAAGTTAAACAAGCTAAATTTGAAGCGAAAATAAATGCTACGGCTAAAGCTAAAGACGGTAACGCGACTTTAACAAGCGTTAACCTAACAGCAACTACAGGTACAGCTGAAGTTACAGCAAGTAAAAACGTAACCTTTAACAAAGGTAAAGTTGAAGCAGATAAAGATGTAGTTATCAACGCTACTTCTGGAAACTTAACAGTTGCTGATGTTAACTTAACTGCACAACAAGGTAACGTTTCTTTAAATGCAAAAGATAATGTAAGCTTTGCTAAAGGCAACATCTCAGCGTCTAAAGAAGTAACATTAAATGCTTCAAGTGGTAACTTAACTGTTACAGGGGCTAACGTTACAGCAAAAGCAGGTAACGTAACAGCTTACGCTGGTAAAAACGTAGATGTTAAACAAGCTAACCTTGAAGCGAAAACAAACGTAACGGTTACTGGAAAAGACGGTAAAGCAACATTTGCTAATGCAAACTTTACTGCTAAAGAGGGTAATGCAAACGTTCAAGCTAAAGGTGACGTTTCGTTTACTAACGGTAAAGTTGAAGGTAATAAAGGAGTAACAGTTAACAGTTCTACTGGATCGTTAACAGCTGCTAACACTAACTTTACTTCTGTTCAAGGAGATACTGCGCTTACAGCAAACAAAGCTGTAACTGTCTCTAACGGTAATGTTACAGGTAACCAAGTTACAATTAGCTCTGCAAATAGTAGCCTAACAACTACAGCGACAAATGTTAAAGCAAAAGCTAGCCTAAATATCTCTGCAAAAGAAGATATCAAGCTAAGCACTGGTAACTTAACCGCAGATGGCAATGTAAGCGTAACTACAACTAATGGTAGTGCAACCTTTACCAAGGTAAATACTACTTCAAGTAACGCTAACGTAACAGTTAAAGCAAAAGGTGATCTAAGCTTTACAGACAGCAATGTAACGGCACAACAAAATGTTTCTTTAACTACAGATCAAAGTAAAGCAACATTTACTAATGTGAACGTAAACGCTACAAGCGGTAGCGCAACTGTAAAAGCTAAAGAGAACGTAAACTTTACTTCATCTAACGTAAGTGCAAGTACTAAAGTTGAAGTTACAAGTGCAAACGCCTCATTAACTTCAAATGCTTCGAAGTTTGAAGCAAAAGAAGGAAATGTTGCTTTAACTGCAGAAAAAGACTTAGCACTGAACAACGGTACTAATGTTTCTGCAAAACAAGGAGTTACACTAACTGCAACCAATGGTAGTGCAAGCGTAATTGGCACTAACGTAACTTCAGAAACTGCTGAAGTAGCAATCAATGCGAAGAAAGATATTACGATTACTAACAGTAATATCTCTGGTCGTAAAGATGTAACTGTAAAAGCTAGTGAGGGTAATGTTACTGCAGAGAAAGCACTAATTAACTCTACAGCTAATACAACTCTAGAAGCAGGTAAAAACTTAAGCCTTGCTAATACAAGCGTAACAGGATCAAATGTTACAGCTACAGCTAAAGACGGTAATGCAACTTTAGCAAATGTAAGTGTGAACGCAACTTCAGGTAATGTGAACCTAACTGCAACTAAAGATTTAACTTTAGAAAAAGGTTCTAAAGTTGTAGCTTCACAAAATGTAAATCTTTCAGCTGGTGATAATTTAACAGCTAAAGATATAAATGCAACAGCAACTACTGGTAATTTAACAGCTTCTGCGGGTAAAAACGTAGAGGTAGCGCAAGCTATGCTTAAATCGCAGGGTGATTTATCAGTAAATGCTAAAACTGGTAACGCTAACTTCACTGGTGCTAATCTAACTTCAACTCAAGGTAAAGCTTCAGTTGTTGCTGGTAACAACATTAACTTCACCAAAGGTAACGTTTCAGCAAACAAAGATGTAATGTTAAACGCTACAGCTGGCAACCTAACAATTACCGAAGCTAACGTAACTTCAAAAACTGGTAACCTAACCGCTTACGCTGGTAAAGGTGTAGAGGTTAGACAAGCGAAACTTGAAGCTAAAGAAGACGCAACAGTTACAGCTAAAGATGGAAATGCAACATTAACGAGTGTTAACTTAACTGCGACTTCAGGTTCAGCTCAAGTAATAGCAAGAGATAACGTAACCTTTAACAAAGGTAAAGTTGAAGCTGGTAAAGATGTAGTAATCAATGCTACTTCTGGTAACTTAACAGTTGCTGAAGTTAACCTAACAGCAAAACAAGGTAACGTTTCTTTAAATGCAAAAGATAATGTAAGCTTTACTAAAGGTAACATTTCAGCAGGTAACGATGTAACCTTAAACGCTTCTTCAGGGAACCTAACAGTTAAAGAGGTTAATGTAACTGCTAAAGCAGGTAACTTAACAGCGTACGCTGGTAAAGGTGTAGAGGTTAGCCAAGCGAAACTTGAAGCTCAAAAAGACGCAACAGTTACAGCTAAAGATGGAAATGCAACTCTAACAAGCGTTAACTTAACTGCGACTTCAGGTTCAGCTCAAGTAACAGCAAGCGAAAATGTGACCTTTACAAAAGGTAACGTTTCAGCAGGTAAAGACGTAGTTCTTAACGCTACTTCAGGCAACTTAACCATCAGTCAAGTTAACGTAACCGCAACTAAAGGTAACGTAACAGCATATGCTGGTCAAGATGTTAATGTTACAGACGCTAACTTAACAGCAAAGACTAACCTTGCGGTAACAGCAAAAGCAGGTAAAGCAACCTTATCTAAAGCTAAGTTAACATCACAAACAGGTAACGCTTCTGTTCTTGTGCAAAAAGACATTAGCTTAACTGACACTAATGTAACTGCACAAGTAGATGTAAAACTTAACAGTACATCAGGCTCAATCAGCCTAGCTAAATCTGCAGTTGGCGCAACTACAGGTTCAGCAACTCTTGAAGCTAACCAAAACTTAACTCTTGGTAATGGTACTAATGTAAGTGCTAAAAAAGATGTAGTTCTAACTGCAACTGAAGGTAAAGCGAGCGTAATTGGTACTAATGTTACAGCAGAGACTGGTGATGTAACCTTAACTGCAAAACAAGATATTACGGTTAATAACAGTAATATCTCTGGCGGTAAAAAAGTAACAGTTAACTCAACGACTGGTAACTTAAGCGTTACTAAGTCAGCAGTAAAAGCCCAAAATGATGTTAACTTTACAGCTAACCACAATGTGTCTCTAGCAGAGACTAACATTAGCGGTGCTAATGTAAGCGTAAGTGCAACTAACGGTAACCTAACTGCAAACAAAGCTAACCTTGTAGCAAGCGGAGCTTTAAACATCTCTGCTCAAGGTAACATTGATGTAAGCACAGGTAACTTCTCTGCACAAAAAGACGCGACTGTAAGTTCAACTAGCGGTAAAGCAAGCTCTGACAGCGTTAACCTTACTTCAAGTCAAGGTAATACTACAGTTAAAGCACAAGGTGACGTAAGCTTTACTAACGGTAACTTAACTGCAAACAACAATGTAGTTGTTACTTCAGAGGCAGGCAAAGCAAACTTTGCGCAAGCAAATATCTCTGCTAAAGAGGGTAGTGCTGACATTAAAGCTCAAGGTGATATCAGCTTAGCGAACACATCTCTAACTAGTAAAACTGGAGTAACAGTTAACAGTACAGCTGGCGGATTAACTGCAACTGCTTCAAATGTAACTTCACAAGGTGATGTTGTTCTATCTGCAAATAAATCAGTTACTCTAACTAACGGTAACGTTAGCGGAGCAAACGTTACTGCAGTAGCTAAGCATGGTAACTTAACTGCAAGCAGTACAAATGTACAAGCAAGCAACAACCTAAGCTTATCTGCGCACGGTAATCTAAGTCTTGCAAATGGTAACTTTACCGCGCAAACTGGTAATGTTGCCGTAACTGCAACTACAGGCAAAGCAGACTTTACTAACGTAAACGTAACAGCACAAGCTGGTACGACAATAGTAACTGCCAAAGAAGCTGTAAGCTTTACAGACTCTACGATTGCAGGACAAAAAGGTCTAGAAGCTAAGAGTTCAAATGCTAGCCTAACTGCTAACAACTCTACCTTCACCGCTTCAGCTGGAGCTATTACTCTAAGCGCTGAAAAAGACTTAGCTCTAAATAACGGCACTAAAGTTACAGCTCAAAAAGCTGTTAACTTAACAGCAACCTCAGGTAAAGCTTCAGTAATTGGTACTAATGTAACTTCAGAGACGGCAAATGTAGCTATCTCTGCACAACAAGATATTACCTTAACTAACAGTAATATCTCTGGTATGAAAGGAGTTACTGTAACAAGTAAAGATGGTTCATTAGCAGCAACTGATACTAACTTAACAGCGCAAGATGGAAACATCAACGCAACAGCTGCTAAGAACGTAACTTTAACCAATAGCAACTTAACAGCTAAAGACGTAGCTGTAAAAGCAACTAATGGTAACTTAACTGCAACTAAAGCTGAAGTTAAAGCTACAGATGGTAACTTAACTCTTACTGCTAAGGGTAACCTAAGTCTAGACTCAGGTAACTTCACTGCAAGTGGTAACTTAAGCGTAGCTTCGAAAGAGGGTAAAGCAAGTCTAGAAAAAGCTAACTTAACAGCTAAATCTGGTTCAGCAACTCTAACTGCACAAGAAAGCATTAGCGTAGCTAATGGTTCAGTTGTTGGTAACCAAGGTGTTAAAGTTGCAAGTACTAAAGGTGCGTTAACTGCGAAGAACGCTAACTTTACTTCAGCAAACGGTAATGTTGCCTTAACTGCTAACCAAGCAGTGAGCTTAACTAACGGTAACGTTACAGGTAAAGAAGTAACAGTAAGTTCAGCGAACGGTGCATTAACAACAACTAACGTTAACGTAAATGCAACTGCGAACCTGAACATCTCAGCGAAGTCAGATATTACTCTAACTTCAGGTAACTTTACTGCAAACGGTAACGTATCTGTAGCTTCGAAAGAGGGTAAAGCGTCATTAACAAATGTAAATCTTTCTGCTAAAGACGGATTTGCCTCTGTAACGGCTGATAAAGACATCACTGTAAATAACGCAAATGTTGCAGGTAAGCAAGACGTTACAGTTAAGAGCGCAAACGGCTCATTAACTGCAAGCAATGCTAACTTTACTTCAACAAATGGTAATACTTCATTAGTAGCTGATAAAGCTGTTAGTCTAACTAACGGCAAAGTAGCTGGTAAAGAAGTAACTGTAAGTTCTGCAAATGCCTCTGCAACTGTTGCTAATGTAGATGTAAGCGCAACTGCAAATCTAAACATCTCTGCTAAGTCAGATATTTCTCTAACTTCAGGTAACTTTACAGCTAACGGCAACGCAAGCGTAGCTTCGCGTGAAGGTAAAGCAACTCTTAATAAAGTTAACCTAACAGCAACTACAGGTTCTACTGCTGTAATAGCAAATGGTGACGTTACAGTAAACAACTCTAACCTTGCTGGTAAAACAGGCCTAACAGTAAGTAGTGCTAAAGGTGCATTAACGGCAACTAACTCTAACTTCACGTCAGAGGCTGGTAATACTGCTCTAACGGCAAATACCGCAGTGAGCTTAAGCAACGGTAAAGTTACAGGTAAAGAAGTAACTGTAAGCTCTGCAAACAGTTCAGTAACTGCAACAAATACTGATGTTATCGCTCAAGGTGCTTTAAATATCTCTGCTAAAGAAGCAGTTACCTTAACTTCAGGTAACTTCACAGCTCAAGGTGAAGCTACCGTAACAAGTAGCAACGCAGGCGCAACCTTTAACAAGGTGAACCTAACTGCAACTGGTAATACTACAGTTACTGCAAAGCAAGATATTACATTCACTGATACTACAGTAAAAGGTGATAAAGGTATTCTTGTTAATAGTACTGCAGGTTCATTAACGTCAAACAACTCGAACTTTGCAGCATCTGCTGGTGGCGTATCTCTATTAGCGAAGAAAGATTTAACGCTAAACAATGGTACAAATGTATCAGCGTCTACAGACGTTAAACTTGTAGCTTCAGAGGGTAACGCTTCAATTACTGGTACTAATGTAACTTCAGAAACTGCAAACGTTGCAATTACGGCAAAACAAGATGTTTCGATTGTAAATAGCAATATCTCTGGTCGTAAAGAAGTAACAGTTAAAGCTTCTGAAGGTAACTTAACGCTTGACAAGTCAATCGTTAATGCTTCAACAGGTGCAACCTTTGAAGCGAATAAAGACCTCAAAGTTAACAACGCGAGTGTAAGTGCAACTGCTGGTACTGTAAGCTTCAAAGGTACGGGTGCGAACTCTAACCTTGAGGTAGAGAACAGTACAGTAGTAGCTAACAAAGTACAGGTAAGTGTACCTAACAATGTAAGCTTAACTAACTCGAATGTAAGCTCAACGCAAGCGTTAGAGGTTGGTGCGAAAAATATTAAGGTAAACAACACGAGCCTAACTGCTTCAACTGGTGATGTTACTTTAAACGCAACTAGCAACTTAGAGGTAACCAATAACTCTAACGTTACTGCAGGAGGCAATGCAACTTTAACAGGTGCTAATGTAACTCTTGCGAACTCAAGCTTAACGGCAACTAAAGACATTACAGTGAACGCAACTCAAGGTAACCTGTCATTTAGTCAGGCACCTATGACTGCAGGTGGTAACATCACGCTTTCAGCTGCTAAAGATATAGTTAACGCTGGCGGTAAAGACAAACAAGCTCAAGTTAAAGCAGGTAGTGACATTACGGTAAGCGCAAGCGGTAACGTTAACTTACCAAACGCTCAACTAAATGCTGGTAAGAAAGCGTCAGTAGTGGCTACAAATGGTAACGTAACTCTAGATAACTCTGGAGTGAGCGGGGTTAATGGGGTAGAGATTAAAGCTTCTAAAGGTAATATCTCTGCTTCTCATGGTACTTACTGCTCAACTGCTGGTAATGTGAACTTTACGGCATTAAATAACATTACCCTAGTTGAATCTACCGTAAACGCATCTTCAGGCTCAGCTAACTTTATTACTACTTCTAGCGAATCTAACTTAAAAGTAGAGAATTCTACAGTAGTAGCAAATACAATTAGCGTTAATGCGCAAGACAATGTAAGTTTAACTAACTCGAACATCAGTTCAACGCAAGCTTTAGAGATTACTTCAGCGAAAAATATCACTGTAGGTAACTCAAGTGTAACTTCAACTTCTGGTAACGTTAACTTATCTGCGTCTAGCAAACTTGACATTAACACTAATTCAACTATTAGCGCTAAAGGTGAAGCGAACTTAGTTGGTGGTTGTGTAACACTTGCTGATACAACCGTAAGCGCAACTAAAGATATCCGCGTTAATGCAACAGCTGGTACATTAACTGCAACTAATGCGAACTTAACTTCAGCAACTGGTTGTATATCAGCTAGAGCACAAGACAATATCACCTTTATTAACACGAGCCTAGTTGCTAAAGAAGCAATTACGGTTAATTCTACAACTGGTTCATTCACAGCTAACAGTAGTAGACTTGACTCAAGTAACGCTTCAGTGTCTGTAACCGCAAGTAAAGATGTAACCTTAAACAACGGTACAAATCTTTCAGCGAAAACAGATGTAACGGTAACGGCAACTAATGGTAATGCAACTGTAATCGGCACTAACATTACCGCAGAAACTGGTGCTGCAAGCTTAACTGCAAAACAAAACGTTACCCTAAATAACAGTAATATCTCAGGTCAGAAAGGTATTACGCTCGTAAGCAGTCAAGGTAACTTAACGGCAACTAAAGCAAGCTTAACAGCAAGCAATGGTAACGTTACGGTTAAAGCTGATCAGAACCTTGATGTAGGTGACAGTAAAGTTAAAGGTCAAGAAGTTGAGTTTAACGCAACACATGGCAACTTAAGCTTAGCGCAAACAACTGTTGAGGCAAGCGGTAACGCAAGCCTAGGCGCTGGTAAAAACTTAAGCCTTGCAAATGTAAGTGTGAAAGGTACAAGTGTAACTGCGTCTGCTAAAGACGGTAATGCAACTCTTGCGAACTCAACGCTGAACGCAACTGCGGGTAGCGTAAACTTAACAGCTTCGAAGAATGTTACTCTTGAGAATGGTACCAAAGTAGAAGCAACTAAGAACGTTAATGTAACTGCAACTAACGGTAACTTAAGCGCTACAGGTACTAATATCACTGCTGGTGAAGATGTTGCTCTAACCGCAGGTAACAACATCTCGCTAGACAACACTAACATTTCAGGCAGAAACGTAAGCGTAAATGCAACTGCTGGCAACTTAACTCTTGCTAAAGTTGCTCTAAATGCAACAGCTAACACTGCATTAAGTGCTGGTAAAAACTTAGCTGTAACTGATAGCAAAGTTAAAGGTACAAATGTAAGTGCAGTTGCTAAAGAGGGCAATGCAACTCTTGCTAACGTTAGCGTTCAAGCGACAGATGGTAACTTTACGCTCAGCGCTTCTAAAGATATAACTTTAGAGAAGAATGTCAAAGTTCAAGCTTCGAAGAATGCGAACATTACTGCAGGTGGTAACTTAACTGCTTCTGACACTAATGTAACTGCAACTGCGGATGTTAATTTACAAGCAGCTAATAATCTGTCTTTAACTAACACGAATGTGTCAGGTAAAGAGGTAGTAGTAAAAGCAACTAATGGTAACTTAACTGCAAGTAGCTCTAATGTTCAAGCTACAGGTAACTTAAGCGTTACTGCTAAAGATGACATTAGATTAAGTAAAGGTAACTTTACAGCAAACGGTAATCTAACCGTAAGCACAGCTAACGGTAGCGCAACCTTTACTGAAGTGAACTTAACTTCAGCAAACGGTCAAGCTACAGTTAAAGCTAAAGAAAACATTAACTTCACTAATGCAACTCTAGCAGGCAAGAAAGGAGTTGAGGTTCAGAGTGCAAATGGCTCTTTAACTTCTAACAACTCGAACTTTGCCTCAAGTGAAGGTGGAGTAACTCTAGCTTCTGACAAAGACTTAACTCTGAATAATGGCACTAATATCTCTGGACAAACTGACGTTAAACTAGTGTCAACTAAAGGTAAAGCGTCATTAACGGGAACTAATGTTACTTCAGAAACTGGAAGCGTAAACTTAACTGCACAAAAAGATGTTACTTTAACTAACAGTAATATCTCAGGAAGCAAAGATGTAACTATTAAGGCAACAACTGGTAACCTGACAGCTGATAAAGCTGAGGTTAAAGCTAAGACTGGTAACCTTAACATCTCTGCTCAAGGTAATGTTAGCCTAACAGCAGGTAACTTTACTGCGCAAGGCAACGTAAACGTAACTGCGCAAGATGGTACTGCTACTCTTGATAAAGTTAACTTAACTTCAACTGCAGGCTCGACCTTAGTAGACGCTAAAGGTAACGTAAGCGTAACTGATTCTACAGTTGCAGGTAAAACTGGTTTAACAGTTAACAGTAAAGAGGGAACATTAACTGCTGCTGACTCTAACTTTACCTCAACTAACGGAGATGTTGCTTTAACGGCAGATAAAGAGGTTAAAGTAACAAATGGTAATGTTAGCGGTGCTAACGTAACCGTAAGTTCTGCAAATGCAGGGGTTAACGTAAGTAGCACGAATGTAAATGCAAACGCGAACTTAAATATCTCTGCGAAGTCAGATATCTCTCTAGCTTCAGGTAACTTTACCGCTAATGGCAACCTAAGCGTTACTTCAAAAGACGGTAAAGCTACTTTAGAGAAAGCTAACTTAACTGCAACTACTGGCTCTGCTACTCTAACTGCCAAAGAAAGCGTAAGCGTAGGCAACGGTTCTGTTGTTGGTAAGCAAGGAGTTAAAGTTGCAAGCGCTAACGGTTCGTTAACCGCTAACAATGCTAACTTTACTTCAGCTAACGGTAATGTTGCCTTAACAGCAAACCAAGCGGTGAGCTTAACTAACGGTAACGTTACAGGTAAAGAAGTAACTGTAAGTTCAGCTAATGAATCTGTAACTGCGAACCAAGTTAACGTAAACGCAAGCGCTAACTTAAATATCTCAGCAAAAGCAGATATCTCTCTAACTTCTGGTAACTTTACTGCTAATGGCAACTTAAGCGTTGCTTCAAGTGCAGGTAAAGCTACTCTTGCTCAAGTTAACTTAACTGCTAAAGATGGCTCTGCGTCTGTGGTTGCAGCCAAAGACGTGTCTGTAACTAAAGCAAACGTAAGTGCTAACCAAGCAGTGACTGTTAAGAGCGTAAACGGTTCGTTAACTGCAAATGACGCTAACTTTACTTCAAGTAAAGGTGACTTAGCTCTTGTAGCTAACCAAGCAGTTAGTCTAACTAACGGCAAGCTTGCAGGTAAAGAAGTAACTGTAAGCTCTGCAAATGGTACGCTAACTACAAACAAAGTTAACGTTGACGCAAGCGCGAACTTAAATATCTCTGCGAAGTCAGATATCTCTCTAACTGCAGGTAACTTTACTGCCAACGGCAACCTAAGCGTTGCTTCAAAAGAAGGTAAAGCAACTCTTGCTCAAGTGAACTTAACTGCTAAAGAGGGTAACCTAAGCTTAACAGCACACAATGATATCGCGGTAACCAACAGTAACTTAAGCGCACAAAACAACCTTGAAGTTGCTTCGACTGTAGGTAAAGCAAGCTTTACCAAAGCGAACTTAACCGCAACTACAGGTAGCGCTCAAGTTCAAGCTGGCCAAGATATTACCTTTAGTAATACAAGCGTGAGCGGTGATAAAGGTATAAAAGTTAATAGCACGGCAGGTGCAATTAACGCAACAGCTGTATCTAAGTTCATCTCGGCAAATGGTTCAGTATCTCTCGAAGCACAAAAAGATTTAACCTTAAATAACGGTACCAATATCTCTGCAAAAACAGATGTTAAACTTGCGTCAGCGCAAGGTAATGCTACAATTCTCGGTTCAAATGTAACAACTGAAACCGGTAACGTAGCAATTACTGCAGAAAAAGATATTACTCTAACTAACAGTAATATCTCTGGTATGAATATCGTTGCTCAAGCGGTAAACGGTAGCTTAACAGCTAAAGGCACCAACGTAACAGCTTCTGCTAACCTGAACCTAACTGCAAAAGAAAATCTCAGCTTAACCTCTGGTAATTTCAAAGCTCAAGGTAACTTAACCGCAACAGCTACTAACGGTAGCGCAAGCTTTGAAAGCGTGAACCTAACTGCTTCAAACGGTAACGCAAGCGTACAAGCTAAAGGTGACCTAAGCTTAGCAAACGGTAGCCTCACAGCTAAAGGTAACGTAAGCGTAACGTCACAAGCAGGTAAAGCAAACTTTACAAATGCTAATATCTCGTCAACAGACGGCGCGACCACAGTAAACGCGCAACAAGATATTGTTATCGCGAACGCAACTGTGGCTGGTAAAACTGCTCTGGTAGTTAACTCAACCGCTGGTAGATTAACTGCAACTAAGGCTAACCTAACCGCAACTGACGGTGCTGCTTCAGTTACGGCTAAAGAAAGCATTAACCTTGCAAATACTACAGTTGCAGGTAAAAATGGCTTAACTGTTTCGAGCTCGAACTCATCTCTAACTGTAGCTAACTCTAGTCTAACTTCAGCAGAGGGTACGACTAAGGTAACTGTCAAAGATGAGATAACTATCACAAATAGCTCTGTGGCTGGTAAAACAGGAGTTGAGGTTAATAGTACTACAGGTGCATTAACATCAAATAACTCAACTTTCACCGCAGACTCTGGCTTTGTTACTCTAGCAGCTCATAAAGACTTAACGCTCAATAACGGCACTAAAGTAACAGCTGACAAAGATGTAGCTTTAAGCTCTGCGCAAGGTAATACTAAAGTTACAGGTTCGAATGTAACTACAGAGAACGGTAATGTTACAATTAAAGCGCACAAAGATGTGAGCTTAACTAACAGTAATATCTCAGGTAGAGATATCACATTTAACGCAACTACTGGTAACCTAAGCGCTAAAGAGGGGTTAATTAACGCTACAGGTAACGTAAGCTTAAGCGCAAATAGCAACCTAAGCTTAGCGCAAACTAACATCTCCGGTGTTGATGTCGCTCTAAGCGCAAGCAAAGGCAACTTAAGCGCAAGTCAAACTAACATCAACGCAAGCGGTAGCTTAAATATCACTGCTAAAGATGATGTAAGCTTAACTGCTGGTAACTTTACTGCCAAAGATAAAGTAACAGTTAAAGCTACTGACGGTAAAGCAAGCTTAACAAGCGTTAACCTAACGTCAAACACAGCAACAACTAGTGTTGAGGCTAAAGGTGACTTAAGCATTAGCAACAGTAACCTAAGCGGTAACCAAGGTTTAACCTTAGAAAGTAGTGCGGGTAGCCTAACTGCAACTAATGCGAAGCTTGAAGCAACTGATGGTAACCTAACTGCAAAAGCAGCGCAGAACGTTACTGTAAGCGATGCGCAAGTTAGCGGTAAAGAAGTAGTAATCAATGCAACTAATGGTAACTTAAGCTTAGCTAAAGTAACCGTAGATGCAACTGCGAACGCTACTCTAACCGCAGGTAAAGACTTAAGCCTAGACCAAGTTAAAGTAAACGCAACTGCAAATGCTACTTTAACCGCTGGCAAAGATTTAAGCCTAACTAACGCAAGCGTAAAAGGTACCAATGTTACAGCAGTAGCTAAAGAGGGTAACGCAACTCTTGCGAACTCTACTCTGAACGCAACTGCTGGTAGCGTAAACTTAACTGCTTCGAAAAATGTAACGCTTGAGAACGGTACTAAAGTAGAAGCGACTAAGAACGTAACCGTAACCGCAACTAACGGTAACTTAAGCGCTACTGGTACGAACATTACCGCAGGTGAAGATGTTGCTTTAACTGCACAAAACAACATCTCTCTAGAGAACACAAATATCTCTGGTAGAAATGTAAGCACCAAGGCAACTTCTGGTAACTTAACTCTTGCTAAAGTAGACCTTAATGCAACTGCCAACTCTACATTAGAAGCTGGTAAAAACTTAGCAGCAACTAATAGCAAAGTTAAAGGTACAAATGTAACCGCAGTTGCTAAAGACGGTAACGCAACTCTTGCTAACGTAAGCGTTCAAACTACAGACGGTAGCGTAAACCTAAGCGCAACTAAAGATATAACTTTAGAGAAGAACGTAAAAGTTCAAGCAACGCAAAATGCAAACATCACCGCAGGCGGTAACCTAACAACTTCTGACGCTAATGTAACCGCAACTGCAGATGTAAACTTAAAAGCAACTAATAATCTATCTCTAACTAACACGAATGTGTCAGGTAAAGATGTAGCTGTAAGTGCAACAAATGGTAACTTAACTGCAAGTAGCTCGAATATCAAAGCTACAGGTAACCTAAGCGTTACAGCCAAAGATGATATTAGTTTAAGTAAAGGTAACTTTACGGCAAACGGCAATATTGCCGTGAGCACAACAAATGGCAGTGCAACTCTTGCGAATGTAAACATCACAGCAAGCGAGGGAGCAACAAATATCACTGCTCACAAAGATATCAAAGTAGACAACTCAACCGTTGCTGGTAACAAAGGAGTAGTTGTTAATAGTACAACAGGTGCGTTAACGGCAAATAACTCTAACTTTACTGCAAAAGATGGTGGAGTAACTCTAGCTTCTGATAAAGATTTAACGCTAAACAACGGTACAAATGTATCAGCTAAATCAGACGTTAAATTAAACTCAGTAAACGGTAGCACAAGCTTAACCGGTACTAATGTTACTTCAACTGAAGCAAATATTGCGATTACTGCTAAGAACAACGTTAGCTTAACTAATAGCAACATCTCTGGTTTCAAAGATGTAACTCTAGGAGCAAGCAATGGTAACTTAACTGCGTCACAAACTGAAGTTAAGTCAAGCAACGGTAACTTAACTATTGCAGCTAAAGGTAACGTGAGCTTAACTGCAGGTAACTTTACTGCAAATGGTAACCTCAACCTATCAGCGGCAGAGGGCAAAGCAACCTTAAATAAAGTGAACCTCACTGCCAAAGAGGGAGCTCTATCTCTAACTGCCAAAGAGAATGTAACAGTTACCAATAGCACCGTAAGCGGTAAAACAGGAGTTAAAGTTAATAGTGCAAACGGTTCTCTAACTGCAAGCAATACTAACTTTACTGCAAGCAATGGTAACCTTGCTTTAACCGCAAACCAAGCAGTGAGCTTAACTAACGGTAACTTTACTGGTAAAGAGGTAACTATTAGCTCGGCTAATAGTGCGGTAACAGTTGCAAATAGCAACGTTAACGCAAGTGCGAATCTAAATATCTCAGCTAAAGCTGATGTAACTCTAACTGCAGGTAACTTTACAGCACAAGGTAATGCAAGCCTAACTTCAAGCGAAGGTAAAGCAAGCTTAACTAATGTAAACGTAACTGCTAAAGACAGGGCGACCACAGTTAAAGCTAAAGACGATATAACTCTAGCTAACAGCACTGTAGCCGGTAAGAAAGGAGTGGTAGTTAATAGTACTTCAGGTGCATTAACTGCAACTAACACTAGCCTCAGCGCTACTGACGGAGATGTAGCTCTACTTGCAAATAAAGATGTAACTTTAACTAATGCAAGCGTAACTGGTGCAAATGTAACTGCACATTCAGCTACAGGTAACCTAAGCGCAAGCAAAACTGAAGTTACAGCAAGCGGTAACCTCAACCTATCAGCAAATACTAATGTCAACCTCACAGCAGGTAACTTTACTGCTGACGGTAACGTAAGCGTAAGCGCTAAAGAGGGCTATGCTTCTCTAGCAAATGTGAACGTTACAGCTAAAGAGGGTACGACAGCAGTAACTGCTAACGGAAACATCTCGGTAGCTAACAGTACAGTTGCAGGTAAGAAAGGTCTAGAAGTTAATAGCTCTGCAGGCGCATTAACTGCTTACAACTCAAGCCTATCTTCAACTCAAGGTGGCGTAACTCTAGCTTCTGATAAAGACTTAACGCTAGAAAATGGTACAAAAGTATCAGGCAATACTGACGTTAAAGTAGTGTCAGTAAATGGCAATATGTCGTTAACAGGCACTAATGTAACTTCAGAAACGGGTAACGTTAACCTAACAGCAAACAAAGATCTTACTTTAACTAACAGTAATATCTCTGGTGCTAAAGATGTAAATATCACTGCAACTACGGGTAACTTAAGCGCTTCTAAGACTTTAGTTAATGCAAAAGGTAACGTAAGCTTAACTGCGAACAGCAACCTAAGCCTAGCGCAAACTAATATCTCAGGCGCAGATGTAACTCTAACTGCAACTAACGGCAACCTAACAGCTACAGATAGCCATGTAAATGCTACGGGCAACCTCAAAGTTACAGCGCAAGACAACATTAGCTTAACTTCAGGTAACTTTATCGCCAACGGCAACTTAAGCGTAGCTTCAAGTTCTGGTAAAGCAACCTTAACTAGCGTCAACCTCACAGCTAAAGAGGGTAATGCGACTGTAAGCGCGAAAGAGGACGTTTCTGTAACTAACTCTAACGTGACTGGTAAAACAGGAGTTAAAGTTAATAGTGCAAACGGTTCATTAACCGCAAGCAATACTAACTTTACTTCAGAGACTGATGATGTAGCGTTAACCGCAGACAAGGCTGTAAGCGTAACTAAAGGTAATATCTCAGGTAAAGAGGTAACAGTAAGCTCAACAAATGCAAGTGTGACTGTAAGTGACACTAATGCAACAGCTTCAGGTAATCTCAATATCTCTGCTAAGACCGACGTAACTCTAACAGCAGGTAACTTTACGGCAAACGGCAACTTAAGCGTAGCTTCAAGTGAAGGTAAAGCAACCTTAACCAGCGTGAACCTCACTGCGAAAGAGGGGAATGCGACAGTAAGCGCCAAAGAGGACGTAGCAGTTACCAACTCTAACGTGACAGGTAAAGGTGGGGTTAAAGTTAACAGTGCAAACGGTTCATTAACTGCAAGCAAAGCTAACTTTACTTCTGAAACTGGTGATGTAGCGTTAACGGCAGACAAGGCTGTAAGCTTAACTGACGGTAATGTTAAAGGTAAAGATGTAACCCTAAGTTCAACTAATGGTTCATTAACTGCAACTAACGCTAACGTTAATGCAACTGGTGGACTAAATATCTCTGCTAAAGAGCAAATTAGTTTAACTGCAGGTAACTTCACAGCTCAAGGTGAAACTACAGTTACAAGTAGTAACGGTAGCGCAAGCTTTACCAATGTGAACCTAACTTCAGCTGCAGGTAATACAACAGTTACAGCTAAGCAAAATGTTACTTTCACAGATACAACTGTGAAAGGTGCTAAAGGAGTTGAGGTTAATAGTACAAGTGGCGCCTTAACTTCGAACAATGCAAACTTTGCTTCAAGTGAGGGAGGCGTAACCTTAGCTGCGAATAAAGACTTAACGCTTAATAATGGTACGAATGTATCCGCGAAGTTAGACGTTAAACTATCTTCAGCAAATGGTAATGCTTCATTAACTGGTACCAATGTAACTTCAAGCTCGGCAAATGTTGCAATTACCGCTAAAACAAACATTACTTTAGATAACAGTAACGTCACCGGTTACCAAGATGTAAACCTAGACAGTAAAGATGGTTCATTAAAAGTAAATGACACTAACTTAACTGCAACTAACGGTAACATCACGGCAACTGCAAATAAAGATGTAACTTTAACTAACAGTAATTTAGCAGGTAAAGACGTAACTGTTAAAGCAACTACGGGTAACTTAACCGCAACTAAGACTTTAGTTAAGGCTAAAGGTAACGTAAGCTTAACCGCTAACAGCAACCTAAGCCTAACGCAAACTAATATCTCGGGAGCAGATGTTACTCTAGCCGCAACTAACGGTAACTTAACTGCAACTAACTCTAACGTAAATGCTACAGGTAACCTCAACGTTTCAGCTAAAGATGACATTAGCTTAAGCTCTGGTAACTTTACCGCAACTGGCAATGCGAGCATTGTTTCAACCGACGGTAAAGCTCTTCTAAGCAATGTTAATGTAAGCGCAAGCAATGGTAACCTAACCCTTGGTGCAAAAGAAGATATTAGCGTAGCTAACAGTAACTTAAGCGCTAAACACAATATCAACGTAACTTCATCTGCAGGTAAAGGAACATTTACTAATGTAAACCTAACTGCAAGTGAGGGTAGTGCTAAAGTTCAAACTGCGCAAGATCTTGACTTTATTAATAGCACCGTAAGTGGCAAACAAGGAGTTGCAGTTGCAAGCACTAAAGGCTCAGTAAACTCAAATAACTCTGCCTTTGTCGCAACTGACGGAGCTGTATCACTAGTTGCGGAAAAAGATTTAACGCTCAACAATGGTACAAATGTATCAGGTAAAGATGACGTTAAACTGCAAGCCGTAAATGGTAGCGCAAGCTTAACTGGTACGAATGTAACTTCAACCAATGCCAACGTAGCAATTACGGCAAGAGATAACGTAGCTTTAACTAACACTAACATCTCTGGTCACAAAGATGTAACTGTAAGTGCGACCAACGGTAACTTAACCGCAAATCAAACTGAAGTTAAAGCAGGCGGTAACCTAAATATCTCAGCTAAAGCTAACCTAAGCTTAACTGCAGGTAATTTCACTGCAAATGGTAACGTAAGCATTGCTTCAACAGACGGTAAAGCTACTCTTGAAAAAGTGAATGTAACTGCAACCGCTGGTACAACGCAAATTACTGCCAAAGATGACATTAGCCTCGCTAATAGTTCAGTAACTGGCAATAAAGGAGTTAAAGTTCACAGTAAAGAGGGAGCGTTAACGGCAAATAATGCAAGCGTAACTGCTAAAGAAGGAGACGTTGCTCTGCTTGCAGAGAAAGATGTTAAGTTAACTAATGCAACTGTATCAGGAGTTAATATTACTGCAAGTTCAACTAACGGTAATTTAACTGCCCAAGATACTGACGTTAAAGCAAGCGGTAACTTAAATATCTCAGCTAAAGCGAACTTAAGCTTAACTACAGGTAACTTTACTGCCAACGGTAACGTAAGCATTGCTTCAACTGACGGCAAAGCTACCCTTGAAAAAGTGAATGTAAACTCAACTGCAGGCACAACTAAAGTTACGGCTAAAGACGACATTAGTGTTGCTAACAGTACAGTTGCAGGTAAACAAGGTCTAGAGGTTAATAGCACTGGTGGTAAGTTAACTACTTACAACTCTAGCCTAACTTCAACTGACGGTGGGGTAAGCCTAGCTGCAGAGAAAGACTTTACACTAAATAACGGTACGCAAGTAACTGGTAAACAAGACGTTAAACTCTCTTCTGCAAATGGTAGCGCAACAGTTAGAGGTACTAACATCACTTCAAGCGAGGCAAGCGTTTCTCTTCTTGCTAAAGAGAATATTACAATCGATAACAGTAATATCTCTGGCATGCAAGACGTAAGCTTAAGCTCAACTAACGGTAGCTTAACTGCAAGTAAAACTGAGGTTAAAGCAACCAATGGTAACTTAAGCGTTAGCGCTAAAGACAACGTAAGCTTAACTGCAGGTAACTTTACTGCTAAAGGTAACCTAAGCGTAACTTCAACTGCAGGTAAAGCTACCCTTGAGAAAGTAAATGTAACCTCAACAGAGGGAGCAACCAAAGTAACTGCTCAAGGTGATATCAATATTACCAATAGCACAGTTGCAGGTAAGAAAGGCTTAGAAGTTAATAGCACCGCAGGCGCATTAACGGCAAGCAATGCTAACCTAACAGCAACTAATGGTAACTTAGCTCTGTTAGCAGACAAAGATGTAACTTTAACAAACGTAGGTGTAACTGGAGCAAATGTAACCTTAAGCTCTGCAAAAGGTAACTTAAGCGCGAGCAAAACTGAAGTTAAAGCGAGCGGTAACCTTAACATCACTGCAAATGCTAACTTAACTCTGACTGCAGGTAACTTTACTGCTAACGGCAACGTAAGCTTAACTGCAAGTGAAGGTAAAGCAACCTTTACTAACGTAAACGTAACTGCTAAAGATGGTACAACTAAGGTAACAGCTAAAGATGATATCAAGGTCGACAACAGTACTCTAGCAGGTGCTAAAGGTCTAGAGGTTAATAGTACTGCAGGTTCGTTAACTTCACTGAACTCAAGCTTAACTTCGAGTGAGGGTGGAGTAACCTTAGTGTCAGACAAAGACTTAACGCTTAACAATGGTAAAAATGTATCAGGTAAGTTAGACGTTAAAGTAGTGTCAGCTAAGGGTAACGTAGCTGTAACTGGAACGAATTTAACTTCGGAAACTGCTAATGTAGCCTTAACTGCAAATAAAGATCTAACTTTAACTAACAGTAATATCTCTGGTTACAAAGATGTAACTTTAACGGCAACTAACGGTAACTTAACCGCAAGTAAGTCTGAAGTTAACGCAACTACGGGTAACCTAGAGATTACAGCTAAAGGTAATCTGTCTCTAACCGCAGGTAACTTTACGGCAGGTAACAATGTAAGCGTAACCTCATCTGAGGGTAATGCTACATTAACCAATGTAAACTTAACTGCTAAAGGTGGCGCTCTGGCAATTAAAGCTAAAGACGACATCAAAGTAGAGAATAGTGCAGTAGATGGTAATACCGGCGTAACTGTTGCAAGTACTGACGGCTCATTAACAGCGACTAATACTAACTTTACCTCTGCAAATGGTGATGTTGCCCTAACTGCAAATAAAGCGGTAACGCTAAGCAATGGTAACGTGACTGGTAAAGATGTAACTGTAAGCTCTGCAAACAGTACAGTAACGGTAACTAATGCTAACGTAAATGCAACTGCGAACCTAAATATCTCTGGTAAAGAAGATGTAACTCTTAAAGATGGTAACTTTACGGCGCAAGGCAATGTAAGCGTAACTTCATCTGAAGGTAAAGCGACATTAACTAACGTAAACTTAACTGCTAAAGATGGCGCTCTAGCGGTTAAAGCTAAAGACGACATCAAAGTAGAGAATAGTGCAGTAACCGGTAACACTGGCGTAACTGTTGCAAGTTCTAACGGTGCATTAACTGCTACTAATACTAACTTTACTGCAGCAAATGGTGATGTTGCCTTAACTGCAAATAAAGCGGTAACGCTAAGCAACGGTAACGTTACCGGTAAAGATGTAACTGTAAGCTCAGCAAACAGTACGGTAACCGTAACTAATGCTAACGTTAATGCAACTGCGAACCTAAATATCTCTGGTAAAGCAGACGTAACTCTAACAGCAGGTAACTTTACAGCTCAAGCTAATGTAAGCGTAACTTCAACTGCAGGTAAAGCTACATTAACTAATGTAAACGTAACTGCGAAAGAGGGAACTACGGCAGTAGTTGCTAAAGAGGATATTACTCTAGACAACAGTACTCTAGCAGGAATCAAAGGCTTAGTAGTTAACAGTACTTCAGGTGCATTAACCTCGAACAACTCAAGCTTAACTTCTGATATGGGTGCGGTAACTCTAGCTGCTGAAAAAGACTTAACGCTTAATAACGGTACCCGTGTAACTGGTAAAACTGACGTTAAAGTAGCTTCAGCAAATGGTAATACTTCATTAACAGGAACCAATGTTACTTCACAAGAGAGTAACGTAAGCTTAAGTGCAGGCAAAGATCTTACTTTAACCAACAGTAACATCTCGGGTGCTAAAGATATAACCTTAGCAAGTAAAGACGGTAAGTTAGAAGTAACTGACAGTAACTTAACTTCAACTCAAGGTAATATCAACGCAAGCGCTGCTAAAGATGTAACTTTAACTAACAGTAACTTCTCTGCTAAAGACATAACCGTAAGTTCAACTAAAGGTAACTTAAGCGCTCGCGAGGTATTTATCAATGCAACTGGTGACGTTAACCTAACTGCAGGTAATAACTTAACCTTAGCAAACACTAATATTTCAGGCGCAGATGTAACCTTAAACGCAACTAACGGTAACCTCACTGCGACCCAAACCAATGTTAAAGCTAACGCTAACTTAAATGTTAAAGCTAAAGATGACATTAGCTTAAGCTCGGGTAACTTTACTGCAAACGCAAATGTAACCATTGCGTCAACTAACGGTAAAGCTACTCTAGATAAAGTTAACGTAACTGCAACTAACGGTAACCTTACAGTAGACGCTAAAGAAGATATCTCTGTAACTGACAGTAACTTAAAAGCACAAAACAATGTAAGCTTAACCTCAACTGACGGTAAAGCAACATTTACCAATGTGAACCTCACGGCAGAACAAGGTAGTGCTAAAGTTCAAGCAAGCAAAGATATCACCTTTACAAATACTAATGTAAGCGGGGATAAAGGTATTGACGTTAATAGTACCGCAGGGTCAATTAACTCATCAGCTGGATCGAGTTTTACCTCTGCAAATGGTGCGATTTCTCTGGTCGCAAATAAAGATGTAACTTTAAACAACGGTACTCAAGTAACGGCAAAAGATAAAGTTACAATTACTGCAACTACGGGGAATGCTTCAGTTTTAGGTACAAATGTAACTTCAGAAAGTGATGTAGCAATTACAGCAAGTAAAGAAGTTGCACTAACTAACAGCAATATCTCAGGTCGCGACATTACTGCCAAAGCAACTAATGGTAACCTAACAGTTGCACAAACTACTGTAAACGCAACTGCGAACCTAACCTTAGAAGCTGGTAAAAACTTAGGCTTAACAGACTCTAGTCTCAAAGGTACAAACGTAACTGCTCAAGCCAAAGATGGTAACGCGACTTTAGCTAACGTAAGCGTACAAGCAACAGACGGTAGCGTGACTATTAGCGGTTCGAAAGATGTAACTCTAAGCAAAGCTAAATTAGAAGCTACTAAAAATGCAAACATCACAGCAGGCGGTGATTTATGTGTAACTCAAAGCACAGTAAACGCAACTGCAGATGTGAACTTACAAGCAGCGAATAACCTAACCTTAAGCAATAGCAACGTTTCAGGTAAAGATGTAGCTCTTAGCGCAACTAACGGTAACTTAACCGCAAGTGACTCTAATGTTCAAGCTACAGGTAACCTAAGTATTACTGCTAAAGATGACATTAGCTTAAGCAAAGGTAACTTTACAGCTGCGGGTAACGTAAGCGTAGCTTCAACTGACGGTAAAGCAACATTAACCAATGTTAATGTGGCTGCAACTGGAGGCACAACTACTTTAACCGCGAAAGACAACATCGCAATCGACAATAGTACAGTTGCAGGTAAGCTAGGTCTAGGAGTTAATAGTACCGCAGGTCAATTAACTTCGAACAATTCAAGCTTAACTTCAAGCGACGGCTTTGTAACTCTAGCTGCTGATAAAGACTTAACGCTCAATAACGGTACTCAAGTTAAGGGTAAAACAGACGTTAAAGTTGTATCAGCAAATGGAAGTACAACTGTTACAGGTACAAACGTTACTTCGACTGACGCAAATGTTGCAATTCTTGCGAAAGAGAACGTTGCTCTAGTTAACAGTAATATCTCTGGTAACAAAGATATAACCCTAGGCGCAGCAAACGGTACTCTAACCGCAAGCAATACTGAAGTAGCTGCTGGTGGTAACCTAAATATCTCTGCTAAAGCAAACGTAAGCTTAACCGCAGGTAACTTTACTGCTAACGGTAACGTAAGCGTAGCTTCAACTGACGGTAAAGCAACATTTACCAATGTTAATGTAACTTCTACTGGAGGAACGACTACCGTAACTGCTAAAGATGACATCTTAGTAGACAACAGTACAGTAGCTGGTAAGCTAGGTCTAGAAGTTAATAGTACCGCAGGTAAATTTACTTCGAACAACTCAAGCTTAACTTCAAGCGACGGCTTTGTAACTCTAGCTGCTGATAAAGACTTAACGCTTAATAACGGTACTCAAGTTAAGGGTAAAACTGACGTTAAAGTTGTATCAGCAAATGGTAGTACAACCGTAACTGGTGCAAACGTTACTTCAACTGACGCAAATGTTGCAATTCTTGCGAAAGAGAACGTTGCTCTAGTTAACAGTAATATCTCAGGTAAACAAGATATTACTTTAGGCTCAGCAAACGGTACTCTAACCGCAAGTAATACTGAAGTAGCTGCAGGTGGTAACCTAAATATCTCTGCTAAAGCAAACGTAAGCTTAACCGCTGGTAACTTTACCGCGAACGGTAACGTAAGCGTAACTTCAACTGACGGTAAAGTAGCATTAGAAAATGTTAACGTAACTGCTAAAGAGGGAGGTACTAAGGTAACTGCCAAAGATGATATCTCTATAACTAACAGTACAGTTGCAGGTAAGAAAGAGTTAGCTGTTAAGAGCACCGACGGCGCTCTCAGCACTTACAACTCAACTCTTACATCTGACGAGGGCAGTGTAACCCTAGAAGCTGACAAAGACTTAACTCTTAACAACGGTACTACTGTAACTGGTAAAACCGAAGTTAAAGTTACTTCAGCGAATGGTAACACCAACATCATTAGAGCTAACATCACTTCAGCGACCGAAAATGTAGTTATTGGTGCCAAAGAGAATGTTACTTTAACTAACAGTAATATCTCTGGTCACAAAGATGTAACTGTAAGTTCATCGAATGGTACTTTAACTGCAGACAATACTGAAGTGAAAGCTGGTGGCAACCTCAACCTGTCAGCGAAAGAAAATATTAGCTTAAGCGCGGGTAACTTCACAGCAAACGGCAATGTTACAGTTACAACCTCTAACGGTGGCGCGACCTTTACAGATGTGAACCTAGTTTCATCTAATGGTCAAACTACAGTTAACGCTAAAGACGATATCACGGTAACTAACAGTAATTTAAGCGCAAACAAAGATGTAACTCTAGTTTCATCAGACGGTAAAGCAACCTTTACCAATGTCAACCTCTCTTCAAGTAAGGGTAGCGCTAAAGTTCAGGCTGCTGAAGATATCACCTTTACATGTACAACGGTAACAGCACCTAAAGGTATTGATGTAAACAGTACGCAAGGTTCTATTTGTGCAACCGCGGGCTCAAGCTTTACAGCAGATCAAGGTCCGGTGTCAGTAGTAGCTGACAAAGATGTAACTTTAGATAGCGGTACAAAAGTAACAGCAAATGATAAAGTTACAATCACAGCAACTACCGGTAACGCAACTATCCTAGGTACAAATGTTTCATCAGCAACCGGTGACGTGGCAATTACTGCAGATAAAGATGTTACTTTAACTAACAGCAATATCACGGGTCTCAATGTAGATTTAACTTCAAGCAATGGTAAACTCGAAGCAACGAATACTGACTTTGTCGCTAAAGGTAACTTTACAGCTTCAGCTGGTAAAGACATTAGCTTCGAGAAAGGTAAAGTAGAAGCTACGGGTAACGTAACCATTACTTCAACTGACGGCAAAGCTACGTTCAACAACCTGAATGTAACTTCAGCATCAGGCAAAGCAACAATTACCGCTAAAGAAGAGATTAAACTTAGCGATACTAAAGTTGCAGGTAAAGAGGGAGTTGAGGTTAATAGTACAGCTGGCGGTGTAACTTCGGATAGATCGAAGTTAGAGGCAAGCAACGGCTCGGTTATTGTTGAAGCAAATAAAGATGTAACGCTTAATAACGGTACATCGTTAGAAGCTAATAACGACGTTAAAGTTACTTCAACTAACGGTAAAGCCTTAGTAACAGGTACTAACATTACTGCCAAAGAAGGTAACGTTGACATTAGTGCAAAAGATAATGTTACTCTAACTAACAGTAATATCTCTGGCGACAAAGGTATTAACGTAAGTAGTACAGCGGGATCAATAACTTCGAATGCCTCTAAGTTAGATTCTGCGAACGGCTCTGTAAGTGTTGTAGCTGAAAAAGATGTAAGTCTAAACAACGGTACATCAATTAAGGCTAAAGACGATATCAAGGTTACGGCAACTAATGGTAGCGCAAGCGTAACCGGTACTAACTTAACAGCGCAAGGCGATGTTGCAGTTACAGCTGGCACAGATGTAACGGTAACTAACAGTAACCTTTCTGGTGACAATGGAGTGAAATTAGAGAGTGGTAACAACCTAACGGTAACAAACTCTGACGTAATTTCAGCAAACGGAAATGTTACAGCTCAAGCTGGTAAAGATATCACCTTCGATAAAGTGAAAGTTAAAGGTGAGACTGGTATCGATATCCAAAGCACAAACGGATCTATTACTTCGAATGATACTAAGTTTGAAGCAACAAATGGCTCGGTAAGTGTGGTAGCTGAGAAAGATGTAACGCTGAACAACGGTACATCAATCAAAGCTAAAGAAGATATCAAGGTTACCGCAACTAATGGTAGCGCAAGCGTAACCGGTACCAACTTAACAGCGCAAGGCGATGTTGCAGTTACAGCTGGTACAGATGTAACCGTAACCAACAGTAACCTTTCTGGTGACAAAGGAGTGAAATTAGAGAGTGGTAATAACCTAACGGTAACAAACTCTGGTGTAACTTCAACAAACGGAAATGTTACAGCTGAAGCTGGTAAAGATATCACCCTTGATAACGTAAAAGTTAAAGGTGAGACTGGTATCGAAGTAGAAAGCACTAACGGATCTATTACTTCAAACAATATTAAGTTCGAGACAGATAAAGGTTCGGTAAGTGTAGTTGCTGACAAAGATATCACTTTAAACAACGGTACAGACGTTAAGGCTAAAGAGGAAATTTCTCTAATTGCAACTAATGGAAATGCTCAACTAGCAGGAACTAACTTAAGTGCTCAAGGTAATGTAACCTTAACTGCTAAAGAAAATATAACCATTATGAACAGTAACCTAACTGGCTCTAAAGGTGTAGAAGTAAGTAGCACGAATGGAACTACAACTATCGGAGATAACAGTAAGTTAACTTCTGACAATGGTGACATTTCTGTTCAAGGTGAGAAGGGAGTTGACCTCAACAACGGTACTGTTATTGACGCTAAGAAAGACGTTAAAGTAGAGTCTGATAAAGGCTCGGTAAATGTTAAAGGTACGAACATTACTGCTCAAGATGGTAATGCTACTATCAAGGCTAACGAAAACGTAACAATCACGCACAGCAATATCAGCGGTAAACAAGACCTCGAAGTTGTTGCTGAAAATGGCACAACAACTATCGGTGATAGTAAGCTAACTTCACAAGAAGGATCTACAACTATCTCTGGTGGTCAAGGGGTTGAGTTAAATCCTAGTACAACTGTAGATGCGAAGAAAGACGTTAAAGTAGAGTCTGAAAAAGGCTCGGTAAATGTTCAAGGTACCAACATTACCGCTCAAGATGGTAATGCTACTATTAAAGCTAACGAAAACGTAACAATCACAAGAAGTAATATCAGCGGTAAACAAGACCTCGAAGTTGTTTCTGAAAATGGCACAACAACTATCGGCGATAGTAAGCTAACTTCGGAAGATGGATCAGCAACTATCTCTGGCGGTGAAGGGGTTGAGTTAAAACCTGGTACTACTGTAGATGCGAAGAAAGACGTTAAAGTAACCTCTGAAGATGGATCTGTAAATGTTCAAGGTACGAATATTACAGCTCAAGAGGGTTCTGCTACTTTCAAAGCAAAAGAAAACGTAACAATTGTTCATAGTAATATCAGCAGTAACCAAGATCTCGAGGTTAAAGCTGAAGAAGGTGTATCAGACCTCGATGGTGCGAAAATCCTTTCTGAAGAGGGTGGCGTATCAATTGGCGGAGGCAAAGGTACGACTCTGAACAATAGTACAATTACAGCTAAGAAAGATGTAACAGTAGAGTCTGATGAGGGAGAAGTAAAAGTTGAAGATACAGAGATTACTTCTCAAGAGGGAACTACAACTTTCAAAGCAAAAGACGATGTTACGATTACTAACAGCACTATCAGCAGTAAGAAAGACATCAATGTTGACTCTACAGAGGGTAAAACAACTCTAGATAACAGCAAGTTCACTTCAGAAAATGGAACAATAACTGTTTCAGGTGAACAGGGTGTAGAACTAGATAGTGGCACTTCTCTAACTGCTGAAGAAGATGTTAAAGTTGATTCAAACAAAGGATCAGTTGTTGCTAAAGCCTATTTTCCCGTTTTC